>DATMZB010000383.1:0-2637 GCA_035560655.1 Methanotrichaceae archaeon
CCACGACATTGTTCCCGCAATCTATTTAGTTCTGGGGATATATCTACGTTCTGAGATTGGGAATGCAATCTCTTCGTAAAGTCGATAGAAGCCCCGGCCTTCAGGCCGAGGGAGCATTCACTGGAGCCATCTTCTGCGAGACAGGGCAATTGGCCACTTATTTCTGCTTATTTTGCTGCCACTAACTAAAAGGAAAGCAACTATAATGGCATACTGTATGGCATTGAAATATGATATGTATACTTAAGTCTGTAAGGTGAACAGGTATGAAAGCTATAGGAATTGTGGGAAGCCCAAGAAAGAACGGAAATGTCGATACTCTTGTCCAGGCCGTGCTGGATGGAGCCAGGGAGGCGGGCTACCAGACTGCGAAGTACAACCTAAATGAGATGGATTACTCGGGATGCCAGGCGTGCAACTACTGCAAGGGCCATGATCAATGCAGACTGGATGACGACGTCTCAAAGCTGCTAGGGTCGATTGCAGATGCGGACGCTGTGGTGTTTGGGTCTCCGATATACTTCTTCCAGTTCACGGGCCAGTTCAGGCTGATGGAAGACAGGATGTTCTCTCTGATAGACGAGGATTTCAGATCCAGGCTCAGGCCCGGAAAGAAAGCCGTAATAGTGACAAGCCAAGGAGACCCGAATCCTGATTCATTTAATAATGTATCTCAGGAGTTTGCCAAGGCCCTGAACCTGCTGGGATTTGAGGTGGTCGATACCATCAAGATGGTGAGCGGCAATACACCTGATGCAGCCAAAGGAAGAAAAGACCTGTTGGAGAGGGCGAAGGCCGTTGGGAAGGCTTTATAATCTCATAATTATATCATATCCCTCATCAGAGGCGATAATTTAGGTGGAATAATGAGGAAATCCGGAATCATCATTATCATTGGACTTGCTGTCCTGTCCATGGCCGTAATGACAGCATCCAATGGATTGAAAGAAGATGCATCTAAGGCGATCAAACTGCCAGAGCCCCGCACGGATGGCAACTTCTCAGTGGAGAAGGCTCTGGATGAGCGGCGGTCGATCCGCACCTTCGGGAATCAGTCCCTGACCCTGGATGAGGTCTCTCAGCTCCTCTGGGCATGCCAGGGAGTGACTGATGACAAGGGCCACCGCACTGCGCCCTCGGCATTGGGAATATATCCTTTGCAGGTCTATCTCCTGGCAGGAAACGTCACCGGCCTGCCAACAGGAGTATACCAGTACTCGCCTCAGGGCCACAATCTGACAGTCGTTGCTCAGGGCAATATCGATGAGTATTACAATGCCTCGGCAGGCTTTGAGGGCTGGATAAAGACAGCGCCGGCGATCTTCGTCATCACCGGAGACTTCAACCGCACAAGTCAGATGCCGGGACGGGACTTAAGCCCGTGGGTGTACATCGATGCAGGAGCGGCAGCCGAGAACCTGCTGCTTGAGGTGGTATCCATAGACCTGGCCGCTACCTATACGGCGGGGTTCAATGCGAATAAGACCAAGGAACTCCTGGGGCTGGCCCCGGGAGAGGAGACCATAGGAGTTTTGCCTGTGGGAAGAAAGGCTTGAATCTCAGCCTTTCTTTCTAAAGGCTTTAGTTTTGCTCGGGCGCGATTTTAGCTTGTGGGATTAGATATACTACTTACAGCTTGGATGCTGCAGGACTTCAGCACCGAAAGTACCAGCATTAGAAGCTTCATAGGGATACGTTCTTTGACTCTCTCAATATTATCTCAGCCATCTTCCTGGTTATCTTCTGTCTGCCTGCATAGTTAGCATGGCCCATATCTCTGAATTCATCAGCTGAGCAGAGCGACTCCAGGTCGTAGTATGGGCACCTCATGGAAGCGGCAAAATCCCTAAGAGTGTTGGTGTGATTGTCATCGCAATCGGAGAGACGATATGGGCTCATGGGCATATTGGCAATTATCACATATATTTCATGCGACATTAGGTATTCAACGATGTGCTTGATGGCCTGTTTGTTTTCATTATCACCAGTCAATACAATGGGGCACTGACCATCAAACGCTGGCTGTGTGCCGTTGCCCGGGTCAAACTGGTCCCTGAAGTTGAACATCCCTCTATTGAAGACAGTCCAGGGCCGCATCTCTGTGGTGTTGAAATACTCTTTTACGGGGTCGTAACATCCCCATCCAAAGTTATAGAGGATCAGGCGTATGCCCGGGGTAAAAAATCGCTTTTTGTATGCAACCAGATCTATCAGGTCCATCTGGATGTGCTCTAGCTGCGATTTATTGAACAGGGATCTTGAATAGGGGTCCTGCTCTATTTTATCTGAAGCCAGAAGCGATCGTGTCTCACGGTAGTCTCCAGCGATTTCGAGCTCATCAGTACTTGGGTCCAGCCAGTAATAAGGCATGCCAATGACCACAATTTTCGGCCTGGATTCTACAATGCCCTTGAGCTCAACTAATCTGCTGGCAGGCCTGTCGCGGGGATAGGCTATGTTGTAGACCTTGAAGGACTGGTTGCTCGTCCTGAGAATGTTTTCTACAATGACGGGATCGACGCCGTATGCGGTCAGACTATCCCCTATGAAATAGATTTTATTATCCTCTCTGTTCTTTTCGTAGAAATCAAATAGATTGAAACCCCAGTTGGTGGCCTTAATATAGGGATCTATCAC
>DATMZB010000384.1:0-8474 GCA_035560655.1 Methanotrichaceae archaeon
GTATCACACTTGAAGAGCGCCCAGGACTCGGCATCCTTCAAAGTCCAAACCCCATCTCGCCGAATGAAGCATTCCTCAGGCAGGTCTGCCAGGGCAGCCTCTGCAAAGATCATGGGGTCATGGGTTACATTGGCAGTGAAAAAGCCAGTATCAAGTATGTTCTCGATGGTATGAGTCCCTGAGAAAAGCCTGATTGTAATCTTTTCGCCATCTTTTATTATGCCTATTGGCGCGGCATTGGGAATGCCATCCTTCTCAGTCACGGCTATGATCTCGTTTATTCCCTCGCCAAAGCCGAGATCAGCCAGGTTTTGAAAGTCATAAATCATAAAAATGCTCCTTAAAATATCAGCCCTTTGATCAGGGCTATGAATATAGATGCTGCGATTATATCTGCAGTGGAACCTGGGTTCAAATCCTCATCCAGAAATTCCCTATCCAGGCTCCGTATTGACTCAAGAGACCAGTCTACAAGCACAGCGCCAGCCCTTGCAGATGCCTCTATTGCCTTCTTTCTCCCAAACTTGGCCTGGACAAGGCTGTCAGGCTGGCTTGAGAGAGCCTCAAGGTAGGTCCTGACCACGCCCAGGTTCCTGCCATAGGATGCCACGTTCTCCACGAGCCTCTCTGAAAGCTTAAAGGATCTAGCAAAGCTTGTGGACCACTCCATGGCTATCAGATCATGGCCAGATGAGAGCTTCATCAGCTCCAGCAGAGTCTTCTCCTGGAGATATAACTCCTGGACTGAGTCGGCATCCTTTAAGCTGAACTCTGCAACTTCAGCCACCCTGGCGCCGGAGAGCTGGAAGGCCCTGTAAAAGTCGACAGAGTCCTCGACTGTGGTGGATTCAAGCACTCTGCATAGCTCATCTCTGAGATCGCCGTGACTGGGCGAAGATGAATGTGCAGACCTAGATAAGGATTCAGATGTAGATGCTGATATTGATGCCGATACAGGACCGGCTGCCGCCATAGCCAGAGGTATTAGCAGAGCCATGGACCCGAAATGGGTGTTTCCAGGCAGGCCGAACTCCTGCCAGGATCTGACAGCCTCGAAGAGAAGCTGCCCCATGCGGTACCCTCCCAAGGCCGCCTTTCTAAACACCGGGTAGACCGCCACTGTGCTTATGAGGAACTCCTGGAACCCTATGTCCTCATAATCATGGCATCTATCGATGTTTCCAGGCTTGGGGCTGGAAGAGAGCTCTATTAGCATTGCGGCTACTGCTCTCTTTGCTATCCAGTCGGCGTTCATGTCTTGAAAAGATCTTCGGCCAGCTTCCTCTTAAGCTCCATGTATTCCCTGCCAGACAAACCGATCTTTCTAAGGGTTGCATCCCTCATGAAGCAGGGCTTTGTTATCTTGCAGCACCAGACCAGAGATCCAAAGCAGGTGCCATCACCGTATTGTAGTGGCGTGCCCTTGGCAAGCTTGAGCTTTCTCTCCACGAACTCATCAGGACTAATGCCAGCCCTCTTCAGGGCACCAAGCACCGGGCAGCTCTTAACAGGAGGGCAGCAGAACGCGAGCCCGCGCAGGTCTCCGCCAGAGCATATGTGCTTTGGAGCATTATACCAGCCCGATAGTTCGTCATATTCTCTCATGGCCTGGGAGAGCCAGGAAGCGAACTCCGGATCAGCCTGACCTGAGAGTGAGATGAGGTCGGCGCCCATTGCAAAGAGGTCATGGGCCTCCTCGAAATCTCCCACGTCCTCTAATACCATTATCCTAGATCCAAGGACATCTGCCGCCTTCTTCACCATCTTTGGCCCAGATCCATTCAGTCCAGATACATCCAGGTTGACCAGATCGAGGCCTGGCGCGGAGAGCTCACTCCTTGCCAGAGCATCAGGCCTGACTCTGACAGAGACCGTGGCACCCAGCTTCTTCATGCTCTGGACCAGGTCAGGCAGCCTTCCTAGGTCCATCTTTTCAGAGGTAAAGTCCAGCTCCAGAAGGCTTCTGCTCTTCTTGGCCAGCCTGGCAACTTCAATTATTGGCTCATCTCTTGAGCAGGCAACGGAAAACCCAATTGCAGATGTTGTATCGATTGCTTTGATTGACGATTCCAGATCAGAGATAGAAAGCTCATCTAGATCGATCCCACCGGCTATTATCAATCCCGCAGAGCCGCTACAATCGGCTTTGAATTGGTGATCTGAAGATGTGATGGCAATTGGGTTATCCAGGACCAGATATCCAATTTTAAGCATCGTTATGAAAAGCCGGGTCCAGGATATCAGCCTTTCGCCTCGGGCCGCCGCTGCGGCGGCGCCGCCACTTCTGCATTCCTTTATATAGAGCGATAATATAGGTACTCAAACGGTGGAATGATGGTAGCATTCAATGTCGACGCCGGGGTTAAGGTTCAGGGCACAGAAGACCAGGAGAAGTATCCCATAGTGGCTAAGGTCAAGGGGACTGGAAAGGATGGCGGCCTGAGCATCCAGGTTTCGGGTGAAAACTCAAGCCCGATCACTGCCAGAGTCTCAGGCGATGCCGGCAATCCTATTGCCATAGCCCCCATTTCAGTAGCTCCAGACCTGAGAGGAGTCATGGAATCTCTGAACCTTGGCAGCCTGATATCCTCCCTGGCCAAGCTTACAGAGGGCATAAAGGTAGGCATATCCAACGATGCGAGCAGCCCCATAGCCATAGCCCTAGGAGAGATACCCGTGGACCTGACGATCTCTGTATACTCACCAGCCCAAGAGCAGGTCTTCAAGGTGGAGATCAAGGGCTCTGTGGGCGGAAAGTAGAATATGGCGGAAAGCAGAATATACTTCTTGATAGATTATCTCAGGTGATATCCATAGTTCCTATGTGGCTAGTGGTCCTCGTTTTGGCAGCATCGCCAATATTCGAGCTCAGAGGGGCAATACCTTTAGCCATAGGCGTATACGGATTCTCGCCAATCGATGCCTATCTGCTTTCAGTACTTGGCAACCTGATTCCAGTAGTTCCTCTGCTGCTCTTCCTGGGACCAGTCTCTGAATGGCTGAGGAGATTTCCAGCCATGGATAGGTTCTTCACCTGGCTCTTTGCCAGGACTCAAAGGAGATATATCAAGGATCACGAGGGATTTAGCCTGACTGCGCTCATGATATTTGTGGCCATACCCCTCCCAATGACCGGGGCATGGACCGGCTGCGCCATAGCATTCCTGCTTGGGCTGGATCCAAAGCGCGCTTTTCTGGCCATCTTAGGAGGAGTCCTGATTGCAGGAGCTGTGGTGACGGCAACTGTAATGGGCGTCAAGCTTCTGATATTTTGAGATAATCAGTTCAGGGGCTGAAAGGAAGAGAAGCTTTGCCTTCCAGCCCCAAATCCAGGACTTTTTGAACAATTCAGCCCGGGCATAATTCAGCCAAGATTCAAGCTCACTGCATCTCCAGCAGAAGCTTCTATGGCCTTGGCTGCATTCTCCATGTTCCTGGCGATCTCCAGCACGCCATTAGAGTTGATTAGAATCAGCCAATCTCCCAGTGGCACTTCGCTGTAAGTGCTGACAAATTTGGTGGCAATGGTGTAGTTGCCAACGGTCATGTTCAGTCCCTGCCCCTTTGATATGCCGGCCTCTCCGACCAGGTCTGATGGTATGTTGGTGATCAGGTTGCCATATCTGTCAACATGGATGATGGCTCCAGATATCTCAGACCTGTTCAACCTGGCCTTGGCCATAGGCAGGAGCTTGAGATCAGTGATCTCTGGACCCACATCACCTGGCTCTACTTCGCCAGATGATAGATGCCCGGCCACAGGCCCGTAGATATAAGCCCCCTTGAAGGTAAATGAGGAACCGTTTCCCATAAGGGTCTGGTTGGTGATCTGATAGGCATGAGCAAGTCCCATCTCCGCTATAACTCCCGTCAATATTCCATTATCCGGCCCCACAAAGATCTTGCCATTGGGGGTCTCCAGCACTATGAATCTCATATCCTTCGAGGAGCCTGGATCCACCTCTGCTATAAATACCGTCCCCGACGGATACGTCAGTGCAGCCCTGGATAGAAGATACGATCCTTCAGCGATGTCAAATGCCTTCACTTCATTGGTGATGGTTGATATCCTGACCAGAGGGTTGGCTGTATATACAGAACCCTCCAGGGCACCCACATAGAAGTCTGAGATGCCGAAGTCTGTGAGGACTGCCACCAAATTTAGGGCGGAACCTGGCTGCGCAACTGCATCCGGCGATGCTCCTGTAATCGATATAGATAGGGTAAGCAGGCATAGGAGTCCTATGCATATCATATTGTTTCTCATGATTTGGTCACTCTGCGATGTATCATTAGCTCCGTAAATTTATAAGTGAGCCCTATATCTAACCGAGCATTGAGAAACAAAGTATGAAGCTTGATAGAGGATCAATTCAAGCCTGGAAACAGCTCTAATCATATCAACTGGCACAAATTCCAGGAGATAACACGGTTAACTTGATAAATGAACAATATGAAAATACTGTTAGAGCTGCATTGAATAAATTCCAGATTCAATATGCAGTCATGCTTAAGGAGGTTGTTTATGGCTGAGAGGACATACCCGTATCCCCCTACAGATAGCAAGGTGAAGTGGGTTTCTACAGATTGGCTGGCAGATCGTATGAGCAAGAAGGATGAGGACCTCATGATACTGGATGTCCAGCCCAATGTTCACGACTATATCATGGGCCACATCCCGGGCGCCATATACATGAACGAGGGCCTGCTGAGGTCGGCCTGGAGGGGCCTGCCAGCCATGTATGTGCCTCCTGAATCTATAGAGGCGGTCATGAGCCGTGCCGGGGTAGATCCCAACCGGCCCACTCTGGTATACTCAGGAGCAGGACGCTACAGCCAGTGCACTAGAGGCCTTGGAGACGGACTGGAGCAGCCTATGATGGCCTATTCTCTGACAAGGTTTGGCCACAACAAGATCTACATATTGGACGGCGGGATAGAGAAGTGGAAGGATGATGGGAATGAACTGACCAAGGTATACCCTGAATGTCACGCATCCCGCTTTGTGCCCAGAGTACAGAAGGACTACTTCGTGGAATATGAAGAGTTTAAGAAGCTACGGGATAGGGATGATGTCATGATCTTCGATGCCAGACCTTCAGATATATACGAAGGGGGAAAGCTCTGGCCTAAGTCGGGCCATATACCAGGAGCTATCAGCCTTCCCTGGAGGAGCCTGATGAACAAAGAGAATCCCCGGAGCCTCAAGTCCGATACCGAGCTTAGGGAGATCGTGAGGCAGCACAATATAGATCCTGATAAGACCCTGATCATATACTGCGGCACAGGGCGCGAGGCCACCAACGAGTTTATTATCCTTAAATGGTACTTCGGCCATGAGAAGGTCAGGATATTTGAGGGCTCATTTACTGAATGGGCCGCCCATCCAGAGAATCCGACAGTGACCGGGCCTAATCCAATCTGACCCCCATCAATTTTTTAGCTTAAGGACGGCATAAATAGTTAGCATGCTCTTTGAGAGGATAGTTTCTGAGGGTCTGGCCCACTACTCCTACATAATTGGCGATAAGGCAGATGCCATAGTTATCGACCCACGCCGTGACTGCGAGGTCTACATCGAAAATGCCTATAAACAGGGCATGAAGATCGCCTATATACTGGAGACGCACAGGAACGAGGATTATCTGATAGGTTCTGTGGAGCTTTCCGCCCGGACCGGCGCAGAGATCTGGCACGCCGACAGCCAGTGGGACTACAAGTATGGAAAGCCGGTCCAGGAGGGCCAGACCTGGAAGATAGGCAGGCTGAGCATCAAGGCAGTGCATACGCCGGGCCACACTCCGGGCATGATGAATTACCTGCTCCATGACTCAGACGGCATGCCCTGGATCGTCTTCACTGGAGATACCCTCTTTGCAGGCGAGGTTGGGCGCATAGACCTTTTAGGCATGGACAAGGCTCCCGAGATGGCGGGCCTAATCTACGATAGCATCTTTGACAAGCTCCTGCCGCTTGGCGATGAAGTCCTGGTCTGCCCGGCCCACGGCGCAGGATCTGTATGCGGCGAGTCTATTGCAGAAAGGCTGTGGACCACCATCGGCATAGAGCGAATGCACAACCCCCGGCTGCAGTACAAGAGCCGGGACGAGTTCGTGGCCGGGCTCTTGAAGAGCCAGCCCGAGAGGCCGCCCTATTTCACTCGCATGGAGACCTTGAACCTGGAGGGAGCGCCCATTCTTGGGAGGCTGCCGCTGCCATCGCCCGTTTCTGCAGGCGAGTTCGAGGATTTAGCCAAGCAAGCTTTCATACTCGATACCAGGATGGAGCTCTCCTTTGCCTCTGGACACGTTCCCGGAGCGCAGTCCATCTGGCACGACGGCCTGGCCAGCTTCGAGGGCTGGTTTGTACCCTACGATCGGCCTGTGCTGCTTGTAAATGAGACCAACGACACTAAAGAGGTCACAAGGATACTGACAAGAGAGGGCTATGATAACCTGGCAGGAGCATTGTCTGGGGATATGCTGAGCTGGCACATGTCCGGCCTTGGCAGCGCGTCCATCAAGACCATTACAGTCCAGGAGCTGTACATGCTAATGGGCGGCGGCGAGCCTATACTGGTGCTGGATGTCAGGAGCCATGAGGAGCTTTCCAAGGACGGCAGCATGCCCGGAGCCCTCCACATCCACATAACTCAGCTTCCTGAGCGCCTAAACGAGGTACCAAGAAAGAAGCCTATCTACGTCTTCTGTGGAAGCGGCCTTAGATCCATGATTGGGGCAAGCTTCCTTCAAAGAAACGGCTGGACAGACCTGACAGTGATCCTGGGAGGCATGTCAGCCTGGAAGTCCATGAAGCATCAAACAAAAAAATAGGGGGTGGATAGATTATTCTCCATCCTCGATCACATGGCGTGACTTGTACAGGAGCTGCATCTTGCATGCAGATATGCCGTGCTCCTGCTTTCCAAGCCCGCCTGCAGCCAGGTTGAAGACTATGGTCTTTAAGTTGGTCATCTCATCTATGCTGTAGCCTATGCCTTCTCGCCCCATGCCCGAGTCCTTCACGCCTCCAAACGGGAAGTAGCCCACGCCATGAGCGGGCATGTCATTTATTGTGACCTCGCCGCACTCCAGGTCCTTGGCCACCCTCCACATGCGATAGAAGTTCTCTGTAAAGACGCAGGACTCCAGTCCATAAGGCGACTCTCTGGCGATCTTCAATGCCTCGTCCTCGTCCTTGGGCCTGATGATGGTCACCACAGGTCCGAAGGTCTCCTCATGGGCGATATCTGCATACACAGGCACGTTATCGAGGACGGTTGGCTCGTAATAGGTGCTGTGGTACTTCCCACCTCTCAGCAGTTCAGCGCCATTTTCCACAGCGTTCATCACCATGCCGTGTATCCTCTCTGCAGCTTTCTTGCTTATCACCGGCCCTATCATCACCGACTCATCCATTGGATTTCCAAACTTCCACTGGTCCACCTCCTGGACGATCTTATCGCTCAGCTCATCTGCTATTGGCTGCAGAGCAAGTACTGCGCTTATGGCATCGCACCTCTGCCCTGCAAACTTCAGAGATCCCTCAACGCATTTCTTAGCAGCCAGGTCCAGGTCTGCATCCTCCAGCACCAAAGCATAGGCCTTTCCTCCAAGCTCCAGGTGGAGCTTCTTCATGACCGCCATCTGAGAGATCCTTTTGCCTACAGGGGTGCTGCCAGTGAAGTTGATCATGTCGACCTTCTGGTTAGTGCTTATGGCGTCACCGGTCTCACCTCCGGGACCCGTCACCAGGTTCAAGCTTCCCTCTGGAATGCCCGAGACCTCAAGAATCCTGGTCAGGAGAGTGGCCGAGATGGGATTGGAGCTGGAGGGCTTGATCAGCACCGAGTTTCCTGAAAGAAGTGCAGGGATGACCTTGGATGCGGCAATGTACAGAGGATAGTTGAAAGGCGATATGGCTGCGACCACTCCCACAGGCTCGCGTATGACCAGGGCCATCTTTCCCACAGTATCAGATGACCAGTCACCAGGTATGTACTCTCCAAAGATCTTCCTTGCCTCTTCCATTGTGAGCTTGAGCCTGTGCATAGTTGCTGCTACCTCGCCCTGGGCATCCTTGATGGTCTTTCCGGCTTCAAGCTGAAGCACATGTGCCATCTCGTCCCTATGCTTTTCAAGCATAGATGCTGCGCACTCGAAGATCTCTATGCGCTCAATTGCAGGCAGGTTCCTTATCATGCGGTGCTCGCTTGCGGCATTGACAGCTGCATCCACATCGGTGTGATTGGCATCCTCCACCCTGGCAATCAGGCTCTCATCCACAGGAGAGTATACATCCGATCTGGTCCCGGACCCGGAACGCACCCAACTTCCGTTTATCAGCATCTTGAATCTGGGTACTCCATTGATTAGGTCGTAAATATCATCGAAATCTTTGCTCAGGTCTAGTTTCAATTTTTCCTTCATCATAATATCAACTTATAAGCTTTCAGTTCTCAATAAGATCAAATG
>DATMZB010000385.1:0-6827 GCA_035560655.1 Methanotrichaceae archaeon
TATGAAAATCTCTTTGGGGAGATAAAATCGATACATAGTATAAAGGAGCAGGAAAAGGAGGAGGACAAGGCTCCACCGGCCCAGTCTTCTCATATCCAGGGGTATATGTGATGAACAGCAAGGAGAAGGTCCTGATCCATAGGGCCATGGATGCCGTCAAGCGAGGACGCAACGCTGAGGCATTGGAGATGCTTGACCGTGTGATTGCCTCAAACCCCGGGATCGCCGATGCCTGGAACGACAAAGGAGTGGCATTGTTCAACATGGACCGGGCGGATGAGGCTCTGGAGTGCTACGACAAGGCCCTGGAGATTGAACCCGAGAATATGGAGGCCCTGAGGAACAAGGGATTCGTGCTGCGTGCAGTGGGCAGGTTCGAGGATGCCCTTGAGACTTATGAGAAGGTGCTCTCAAAGGGCAAGGATGCACTGGACCTGGAGTCCAAGGCCACAGTCCTCGTGGGCCTCGGCCGTTTAGAGGAGGCGGCTGCATGCCTCAAGGAGGCGTTGGGGATCTCCAGATCAGACCGGATGGAAGAAGAGCTGGGCGCAATACAGGGCCTGATTGAAGTTCGCAGTCAACAGTAGAAAAGATGATATCTAGACAGATAGGATAGCTATCTGAGGCGATATGGTTGAAGGGATTTGTGATGATAAATGTCGAGCCCGGCACTGAGAAGTCTGTTCACGACGCCCTGATGATGATCAAAGGAGTCAGGGAAGTGGTGCCGGTCTATGGTGAGAGGGACTTCATAGCCATAGCAGATGTGGACTCCATATCAGACCTCAACAAGGCAGTCCTGGATATACGCGAGATCCCAGGAGTCACATACACCCAGACCATTCTGGGAATGGAGCTGAAGTTTTAGCCCAGGAAGTTATAGTCCAGGAAGTTATAGTCCAGGTCGGGGTAGACGATTTCTCAAGATACTGATAGCAAGCAGCTAATACCCCTGTATCTCTCAGTATTTGTGGCAGTGCTGGGCTTCTCACTAGTGGCACCCATCTTTCCGCTGTACGCCCTGGGCCTTGGTGCATCCTATACAATGCTTGGGATAATCATCTCAGTATACGGCGGGATACAGCTCATAACCCAGGTGCCTATTGGAAGGTTATCAGACCGCACAGGCAGGAAGCTCATCCTGATGCTGGGCCTGCTGACGTTCACAATAATGCCGCCCCTGTACATCTATGCCACAAATGCATACGAGCTGATAATCATCAGGCTCGTGGGAGGCATAGGCGCGTCGGCTGTCTGGCCCCTGGCCATGGCCCTGATAATAGAGCGGGTGGACCCACTGAAGAGAGGCCGGGCCATGGGCTGGTATAATGCAGCCTTTTACTCGGCAGTGGCCGTAGGCCCGGCCATAGGCGGAGGGCTGTACGATATGTTCGGGCTGGCCGCGCCTTTCTACTTCTGGGCGGCACTGGGCCTGGCCTCAGCAGTCATAGTCCTGGCATGGGTAAAAGAGCCCTCGCGAAGAGAGATTCTGACCAAGGAAGAGTCAATCAGGCCCAAGGAGAATATGATCCTGCCAGGCTTTACACCAACATTCGTATCCTGCTGCAGCATGGTCATGTGGACCGGCGTCATAGGCGGGTTCAACTTCACAATGCTCCCAAGCTTTGCAAAGGGCCTGGGACTGTCCACTATAGAGGTGGGCCTGATCTACCTGGCCTATGCAGGCTGCATGTCAATCTCCAATGTCCACTTCGGAGGAATGGCTGACAGGGGAAGACGAAAGGCCCTGATGGCAGGAGGCTGCCTGCTTGGAGCCGTATCCTTCGCCCTGCTGCTCAAGGCAGGGAGCATTGTGCCCGTCCTGCTCCTGTTCTCAATCCTTGGAATGGGCGTTGGAATGAGCAACCCGGCCGCGGCTGCGATGATTGCAGACACCACCTGCACATCCAGGAGGGGCGAGATCTTTGGCATCTTTAACACATCAAGGATGATGGGTGTGGTGATAGGCCCGCTCATAGCCGGAGCCACAGCAGACGTCTATGGTGTCAATGGGGCAATATCGTCATTCGTGGTCATAGCAGCAGTCATAACTCTGGCATCCATGGCCATAAAAGAGCCAACGGCCGGCCCGGTGTGCACCGAAAGCGATAAGAATTCATAACTCAATGTCGTTAAGATACCATGACCAAGCTCTCACCACTCATGGAGCAGTACTACAATGCCAAGCAGCAGTGCCAGGGAGCTGTACTGCTCTTTCGGGTAGGCGACTTCTACGAGACCTTTGGTGAAGACGCAGTACTGGTTGCAAGAGAGCTCAACATCACACTGACATCGCGCCAGAAGGATGATACTGGTGCCAAGATTCCACTGGCAGGAGTGCCCTACCACGCCCTGGACGCCTACCTCGTCAGGCTCATCAAGGCCGGGTACAAGGTTGCCATCTGCGACCAGGCCGAGGACCCAAAGCTTGCCAAGGGCCTGGTCAAGAGGGAGATAACAAGAATTGTCACCCCAGGCACTGTAATTGAGCCGTCGATGCTTGAGGACGGGTCAAACAACTTCCTGGCTGCAGCCTTGGTTGAGGACGGTACCGCTGGCCTCGCGCTGGTGGATGTGTCCACTGGTGAGTTCATGGCAACTGAGCTCTCTTCTGAGAGGCTGATCTCTGAGATTGCCAAGTTCAGGCCTGCTGAATGTTTGGTTCTAAAAGATTCTCTTCTTGAAGGGGTGAGATGCCAGGTCCAGGAGGACCCCTGCTTTGACCTTGAAAAGTCCTCTGCCTCGATGGAGGCACAGTTTGGCCAGGGATTCGTCCCGAGGTTCGGCCTGGAAGGCAAGAGCCTCTGCATCAGGGCCTGCGGGGCGGTGCTCTCATACCTGCACAGATCGCATTTCGATGCACTGGGCCATATCACTGATGTTAAAATATACTCGGTATCAGACTTCATGGTCCTGGATGACGTCACAATAAGGAATCTTGAACTTTTAAGAAACATCCGTGACAGGTCCAGGCGCGGCACTCTTCTTGAGTTCCTGAACCACACCAGGACCCCGATGGGTGCAAGGATGCTATCCAGGTGGATACAGATGCCTCTGATGTCCCTGGCAGAGATCAGGAGGCGCCTTGATGCTGTCGATGAGCTGAGCTTGTGCCCGGTCCTGAGGGAGGCTCTGGGCCATGAACTCAAGGGCGCGTCCGACCTGGAGAGGCTCATAGGCAGGATATCCTGCGGAGCCGGCAATGCCAAGGACATGGTCACTCTCAAGGCCTCTTTAGAGAGGCTTCCTGCCATCTGCCACGTCTTGGAAGGGGCCGGGTCGGGGTACCTGATGGAGATCAGGTCGAGGCTGGACTTAGGTCCACTGCAGGAGGCCATGGGCCTGATAGAGAGGGCCATAATAGACGACCCGCCGGCATCGGTCCATGACGGCGGGATCATCAGGGACGGCTTTGATAAGGAGCTCGACGAGGCCAGGTCCATTCTCAGGGACGGCAAGGGCTGGATATCGAGGCTGGAGAGCTCTGAGCGCAAGCGGACAGGCATAAAGTCGCTCAAGGTCGGATACACAAACGTATTTGGCTACTACCTGGAGGTCTCCAGGCCTAACCTCTCACTTGTGCCTGAGGACTACATACGCAAGCAGACACTGGCAAATGCAGAGAGGTTCATCACGCCTGAGCTCAAAGAGGTTGAGTCCAAGGTCCTCTCAGCCCAGGAGAGGGCAGGCGCCCTGGAGTTCGATATCTTCACCAGGGTAAAGCTCGAGCTCTCAGCCAGGGCCAGGGACGTCCAGAAGAGGGCCTCGGCGCTGGGAGAGCTGGACGTGCTCTGCTCGCTGGCCGAAGTGGCCCTGGAGGGGTCGTTTGTCAAGCCGGAGTTCAATGACCAGGGCACAATATCTCTGAGGGACTCAAGGCACCCTGTGCTGGATAAGGCCATGAGAGGCGGGTTTATCCCCAACGATGTTTACCTGGATGGCGATAAAAGCAGGCTTATAATCCTGACCGGCCCAAACATGGCAGGCAAGTCCACGTTCATGAGGCAGATCGCCCTGACATCGATCCTTGCCCAGATGGGCTCATTTGTTCCTGCATCCAATGCCACCATCTCAACAGTGGACAGGATATTCACACGAGTGGGTGCGTATGATGATTTAGCTGCAGGCCAGTCCACATTCATGGTGGAGATGACTGAGCTTGCAAACATCCTCACTCACGCCACCAGGGACAGCTTGGTCCTCCTGGATGAGATAGGCAGGGGCACGAGCACCTTCGACGGCCTGGCCATCGCCTGGGCGGTCTCTGAGTACCTTCACAACAACCTCAGGTCAAAGGCGGTCTTTGCCACCCATTACCACCAGCTGACCCAGCTTGAGCACACCCTTCCTGGAATGAAGAACTGCAGCATAGCAGTGAAGGAGGATAATGGGACAATTACATTCCTGAGGACAGTGGTCCCTGGAGCCACAGATAAGAGCTATGGAGTCCATGTGGCAAGGCTTGCAGGAGTTCCAGGTCCGGTGGTCAAGAGGGCAGACCAGATCTTAAAGGAGATCGAGAAAGAGGCGGTGATAGAGCCTCTGGGCAGGTCTGGCAGGTCCAGGAACAAGTCTGCCAGGTACACCCAGCTCATATTCTTCGATGGGCCTGGTGGGCAGAATAATTCACAGGATGCACAGAATACGGGCACAGACAACGGGCATGACTCCCTGCCAGACCCGGTCATAGAAGAGATACAGAAGCTGGACATAGACTCTCTGACGCCCAGGGATTGCCAGAACAGGCTGGCCGAGTACCAAAAAATGCTAAGAGATAGAGATGCCTAAGATCAAGCTGTTAGATGAAGATACTGTAAACAAGATCGCTGCCGGAGAGGTCATAGAGCGTCCGGCGTCCGTTGTAAAGGAGCTTATAGAGAACTCCATAGACGCGGGCGCCACCAGGATACTGATCGAGGTCGACGACGGCGGAAAAGGGCTGATCAAGGTTGTGGATGACGGCTGCGGCATAGACCCTGATGATCTGGCCCTGGCGTTCCAGAAGCATGCCACCTCAAAGATAGCAGGCGCAGAAGACCTGCACAGGATAACCACCCTGGGCTTTCGAGGCGAGGCTCTGTCAAGCATTGCAAGCGTTGCCAGGGTCGTTGAGGTCACGACCAAGACCAGGTCTGCTCTGACCGGCACATACATACGGCTGGAAAACGGCCGCCAGGTCGAGATGAAGGAGATAGGCTGCCCTGCAGGGACGAGCATTGCAGTCAGGGGTCTCTTCCACAACGTGCCTGCCAGGCTCAAGTACCTGAAGTCGGCTGCAACCGAGCTCTCAAGGGTGCTGGACCTGGTCACTGAGATGGCAATCATAAACCACAATGTCTCATTTGATTTATTCACGGGAAGGCGGTCTCATTTCAAGTCCAACCGGTCCCAGTCCTGGGACAGCTGCCTTCTGAGGGTCTTTGGCCTGGACGTTTTGAGGACCATGATCCCAATAGAGGTTGAGTCCAGAGGCGTCACCATAAAAGGATCGGCTGCAAGCCAGCTCTTCAGCAGGGCCAGCCCTGACTGGATATACACATATGTCAACGGCCGGCCTGTGAACTCCAGGGCGCTCATTGGCGCCCTGAGAGAGGCTTACAGGAGCCTGATACCCTCAGGAAGGAACCCGATAGCAGTCGTGTCACTGGAGATCGATCCAGGCATGATAGACGTGAACGTCCACCCGACAAAGAGGGAGATCCGGTTCCTGAGAGAGGACGAGATAGTCGAGGCCCTGACAGGCGCCGTCTCTTCAGCTTTGAGGTCCAGAGAGCTGAGCCCTACATCAGAGCCAGGCCAGGTCGCGGCATACCCTGAGAGGCCAGGACCCGGGCTCAAGATCAAGTCCAAGGAAGAGCAGAGGGTGCTGCCTCTGGACTTGGGAACATCGCCTGCAGGTACTGCCAGCCTGTCGCTGGCGAAGGGGGCTGAGGAGCTGCCTGCAGATCAGCCAGTGGAGCAGTCAGCGGAGCGGCCAATGGATCGACCGGCAGAAAAGCCCAGGTTCAACATCCTCGGCCAGGTTCTGAGGCTCTACATAGTGGCCGAGGGCGAAGAGGGCCTGGTGCTGGTAGATCAGCACGCGGCAGCAGAGCGCATCAGGTATGAGAGTCTCCTTGAGCGGTACAGGACAAGGACCATCTCTCAGGAGCTGATAGAGCCAGTCAACATCGAGCTGTCCCCCAAGGAGCAGGTGCTCCTGGAGTCATGGTCCGGGATGCTCTCAGAGATAGGATTTGACATATCCCACTTCGGAGGCTCGACATACAACGTCCGCGCAGTCCCGGCGCTTGGATACAGGCTTGAGAGGCCTGAGGCCGTACATGATATACTAAGAGACCTCTTCTTCCAGGGCAAGGTCAGTCCTGATTCCACTTCCAGGGATGACGTCTTAAAGCTCCTGGCCTGCCGGGGCTCAATCAAGTCGGGGCACGAGATGAGCCTGGAGGAGATGCGAACTCTGATGAAGGACCTCTATGCCTGCCAGAACCCCAGCACCTGCCCTCATGGAAGGCCTGTGGCTGCAGTCATCGACCAGGTCCAGCTTGAGAAGATCTTCCAGAGACGATAACACCTTTTTATTCTTTGCCAGCCCGACTGGGGGCATGGATCTTGAAGGGTTTGCCAAGAGGGGTCTTTCCAGGAACGATGCCAAGATAAAATCTAAGCTGGTCTCGCTGATAAGGGAAGTGAAGGATATACCCGAGGACCGGGCAGCGGCCCTGGCTGATGCGGTTCTTGAAGAGGCCCGTGCCACTCTCCACCCCCGGGGCGAGGTCTTCGAGCTTGAACCCTCTGGAGTTACCATGGGCGACTTTGGAGTGGGC
>DATMZB010000386.1:0-5279 GCA_035560655.1 Methanotrichaceae archaeon
GACTGGCATGTGCCATATTTGCCATGCACTGCCAGCAGTCCCATAATAGAAGCCCCACAAGACTTCAGGTCAGCGAGAATTCCAGTCCTCGCCGCCGCGTTGATGCTCAGGCTCCAGATGTGACGTTACTGGCTGGCACTATCTTGTACACTTTGCCTGTGGTCCCTGTGGGCCCGCCCATCTCGCTCAGGAGCACATACACCTCCCTGTCAGAGTCCTCGCCAAAGCCCCGAACATTGGCATTGGCCAGTCCAGGGGCGTTTGCAACTCTGATGCCCTCAGTGATCCACATCTGCGTCTGGGATGGGGTCAGGTTGCCTGCAGATGATGGCATGGTCCAGCTCCAGCCCGACGGCGGTGAAGCAACCATAAGCAGTCCATTTGCCAGAGACAGTGGAGATCCCCAATCGCTGAATATGTACCTGCCCTGGAAATCCGGCAAGGCCCGGCCACGGTAGACATGACCGCCCACAACAGTCGAGCCCACATCATGGCCCAGCTCGACTATAGGACCTATGAGCGGCTCGCCATTGTATCCGGTGGTCCTGCAGCTCGATGGTGGCTGGGTCGGATTGTTGGGATCAAAGCAGTGAGTGCCCTCTCTTATGTTCCAGCCGTAATCGCCGCCCTTGACTATTATGTACACACACTCAAAGAGCTCCTGGCCGGCAGTGGCCACAAAGAGGTCGCCGCTCTGAGAATCGAAGGACGCATATGCCGGATTTCTGAGGCCATAGGCATAGATCTCAGGCACCCTGCTGCTGTTGCCAATGAATGGGTTGTCTGAAGGTATTCCATAGGGCTTGCCATTTGATGGATGGTCGACATCTATCCTCAGTATCTTTCCAAGAGGCTTTGTCAGGTCCTGGGCGTTGCCAATTCCTGGGGTGTGTCCAAGGCCGGTATCATCAGCCCTGCCTCCATCGCCTGTTGGGATGTACAGGTACCCGTCAGGGCCAAAGCGTATCTGCCCACCGTTGTGGTTGGACTGGGGCTTATCGACCGCCATGATAACCTTCTCTGAGCCCGGGTCCGCCATGCCGTTTTGAGAGACATTGAACTCTGAGAGGTAGTTGGTATGGCTCCAGCCCTGAGGTGCTCCGGACCTGAGAGGTGCGCTGTAGTAGATGAACACCCTGCCGTTTTGTGTGAAGTTGGGGTGGAATGCCAGGCCAAGCAGGCCGCGTTCGTCATATCCCGGGTTAAGCTTGACCAGCTTGCTGCTCACATCCAGGAAAGGCTGATTGAGAAGAGTGCCATTGGCATCGAGTATTTTGATGACTCCTATCTGATCCACAATGAAGAGCCTGCCTGTGCCGTCATCTGGCGACACGGCCACCATTGGAGCTGCAAGTCCGTCAGCCACCAGCTTTAACCCGATCACTGGATTGAAGCTGCCAGACGGCTGGGCAAGCTTGGTTATGGACCCGGTGCCATTGAAGCCCGCAGCCTGGGGCGAGTTCGCATTCGTGAGATCCGCTGAGGACGTACCTGTTACAGAGACTGAATTGTTCGTCTGACCGGATCCAGAAGCATTGCCGGGACCCGTCTGCCCTATCTGAGCACAGCCCGATATGAAGGTGAGTGCTATTATATTTGCTAAAACAATTAATAGTTCATGTTTGCGCACGGATCAAACCTCCTTGACCGCCAAGAGAGATGATAACAATCTTGGAACTTCATCAATTAAATATGTTGGCTAACTGCAGGATCTTCACTTGAACGGCCAGGTAAACCATCTCAAGTCCGCGATTCCTGATGAGTATCCCCTTGTCACATCCTGGATATCTTGTAGATCTTTCCAGCCGAGCCAGCAGGCCCGGCATCGTTGGATGTCCCAACGTACAGCTCATGATCAGGCCCCTCTCCCAGAGAGAGTATATACTCTCCAGGGGACCTGCCACTGATAGAGACATTCAGATCCCGGACAATCCACCCCATATTGTTTCCATCAGGCTCTGCATCCATGAGCCCGCCATCAGGCATGTTATAGCTCTTTGTCCAGTACCCGAAGATGTAATGGCCCGCCAGCCAGGGAATCCTGCTGCCTCTGTATATGTGCCCTCCAATGATTGGCTGGCCGAGAGCCGAGCTATACTCGATCACAGGATCTATCAGCGGCTCTCCGAGATAGCCCGTGCTCCTGCAGGTCGAGATTGGTATGGACCTGTCCTGGACATTGAAGCACTGCGACCCCTCTTTGATGTTCCAGCCATAGTTGCCTCCATCGGAGATGATGTCCACCTCCTCCCAGCGCATCTGCCCGGGGTCGGCTGCAAACAAGCTCCCGTTTCCTCCTGAATCAAAGGAGATATCAGGGTTTCTCAGCCCATATGCAAAGATCTCAGGTCGGAAGGGCGCCCGGCCTGAGAAAGGATTGTCACCAGGTATGGAGTATGCCATTCCTCCAGGGCGGACGTTGTCAACATCTATTCTCAGGACCTTTCCAAGCAAGGTCGATAAGTTCTGGGCATTGCCCTCAGGCGGGTGGCCCACGCCCACATCATCCGACCCGCCGCCATCGCCAACTGAGATGTAGAGATACCCATCAGAGCCAAAGGCGATGCTTCCGCCGTTGTTATTGGGCTGCGGGTGATCTATCTCCAGGATGACCTGCTCAGATCCTGGATCTGCCCTGTTCAAGTCATCTCTGGAGATATTGAACCCGGAGAGGCGATCAGTGTGGTCCCAGCCTTGAGGCGCTCCGGGCCTGAGAGGCGCGCTGTAGAAGACGAAGATCCTGCCGTTCTCCTTGAAGCCGGGATGGAATGCCAAGCCGAGCAGGCCGCGCTCGTCATAGCCGGAGGTGAGCTCTGTTATCCTGCTGCGCAGATCCAGGAAGGGGCTCTTGAGTAGAGTGCCGTTTGATGTCAAGACTTTTATCAGGCCCACCTGGTCAATGATGAAGGTCCGCCCGGAGCCATCATCAGGGCTGACAATCCCGACCGGAGCCGCAAAGCCTCCAGCAATGAGCGACAGGTTCAGATTTGATTGTGATTGTGAAGGAACGTCAATCTGAGAAATAGCTGCGCCTGCATCTGCATAAGCCTGGCCTGAGCACGTCAAAGCTGTGAGGCATGCCACCAGGACGGCGATGATAAATAAAGAAAGAGTTTGTCTGCTCATGATCTTCTCCCAGCTATATCAGCCCGGACGCATTCCCTGCAGGGACTATCTTATAGACCTTCCCCGTAGTTCCCGTCAGCTCTCCAATATCAGATGTCACAACATACAGCTCATGGTCTGCATCTTCTCCAAAGCCCCTCACATAGGCGTTGATTCGGCCGCTGGCGCTTGTAGTCACCCTGATCGCTTCAGTTGGCCACATCTGCACATCAGATGGTGTGAGATCATCTGCGGATGAGATGTTTCCGTCCCACCCAGGCGGAGGAGTGGCCACAAGCAGAGTGCCGTTATCAAGGGGGTCATAGGAGCTCCAGTCTCCGAAGATATACCGGCCCTGGAAGTCAGGCAGGGCCAGGCCCCGGTACATGAACCCGCCCACTATCACCTGGCCGATATCGTGTCCGAGCTCGACTATGGGCCCGATCAGAGGCTCGCCCCTGTAGCCGGAGGTTCTGCAGCTTAGAGATGGCTGCTTTGGACGGTTTGAGTCAAAGCAATGTGTGCCCTCTCTGAGGTTCCATCCATAGTTGCCTCCTTTCAAAACCAGATCAGCCTCTTCAAAGAGCTCCTGGCCGGCATCGCCAACAATAAGCCTGCCGCTCTTTGAGTCTATGGAGGCTGTTGCAGGATTTCTAAAGCCATAGGCATAGATCTCAGGCAGGGCACTGCTGTTGCCAAACGAGGGATTGTCCGAGGGGATCCCATAGGGCTTGCCGTTTGCGGGATGATCGACATCTATGCGAAGTATCTTGCCAAGAGGGTTGGTCAGATCCTGGGCGTTGCCAGTTCCTGGAGTGTGACCAGGGCCCGTATCATCTGCCCTACCGCCATCGCCCACCGGGATGTACAGATATCCGTCAGTGCCAAAGCAGATCTGCCCGCCGTTATGGTTCAGATAGGGCATATCGATCTCCATGAGAACCCTCTCAGAGCTCATATCAACCCTATAGGGATCATCCCTGGAGACATTGAACTCTGATAGTCGGTTGGTGTGGTTCCAGCCTGCAGGCCCGCCCTGCCTCAGGGGGACGCTGTAGTAAATGAACACCCTGCCGCTTTGCCTGAAGTCCGGATGGAATGCCAGTCCCAAAAGCCCGCGCTCATTGTAACTGGGTATGAGCTTCACTGTCTTGTTCCTCACATCCAGGAAGGGCTCGTCGTGCAGGGTTCCGTTGGAATCCAGGACCTTAATGGTTCCTGGCATATCTACTATGAACAACCTCCCGGACCCATCATCAGGAGAGGCAACAGTCATGGGTGCAGTGAACCCCTCTGCCACCAGCCTGAGACCTACATTCGGTTTGAAGGGCCCGGATGGCCGGGAAAGACTTGTAGCTGACTGGCTGCCATTGAAAGCGGCAGCCTCCGGCGAGCCGGCATTGGTCAGGTCTGATGCAGAGGCAGGAGCGGGGTATCCGGAGAGCGAGCTGTTCAATGATGCATCTTCAATGGCAGTGCCATCTCCGGCCTGCCCAACTTCCAGGACGGATAGACACGTCAAGGATAAGATGAGCATAGAAATGATTGAAAGTTCATATTCGCCCCTGGCTCAGATCACCTCGATACCAAGAGAGGTTCAGTGGCTCTTGGAATCTCATTAATCCGAATCTCATTAATCCAAATCTCATTAATCCAATGGACCTCAACTGAGATAGTCTTTGGGATATTCCTGTAAGGATCAATGCTTCGAACCTTCGCAAAGCTCTGGCCAAGCCTGGGCTATGATTTTGCGATGTTCCCTGATTATGGCTGTGGGAATGCAGGAGCTGATCAGGGCTAAAAAAGAAGGAGATGGGATTAGATCATTTTTATACGCAGGGCAGCCAATCAACGCTGATTGCGCCGCATGTGCTGTTGCCCCAGAGCTGGATGAACTTCTCGATGGAGAAGACACCGGTCAGGTCCTCAACGGATCTGCCCCACTCGTTGTGGCGTCCCTTGGAGTTGATCTTGACATCCCTGGATATCCAGCCGATGTGAGCGACACCGATCACGTTGGAGTTGAGGTTAGCCTCAAGGACTCCTGTGCAGCAGTTGGGTGCGCAGTTGTACTGGTAGAGCCTGGTCTTGACCTCTGTGTTCTTCTGCAGGTGCTCTGCATGGGTGTACATCTCAGTCAGAACAGCGCCTATCTGGTAGTTCTGGACGCACAG
>DATMZB010000387.1:0-2967 GCA_035560655.1 Methanotrichaceae archaeon
TGACCTCATGCCACGCTCAACGAACTTCAGAGATTGCTGTGCAGTGGCTGCCTGGAGCATCTTGTAGTTCTCTGACTCTTTGCAGAGACGATAGTTCTCTTTATATTGCAGGAAACGGTTCTTCTCGAAGAACTCCTGTCGGGTATTATAGAGCCCCTGGTTATACAGGTTCTTGGAATATCGGCATAGCGCCTTGACTAACTTGTATTGGCCTTTGCCTAGCCACACCACGTTAGTCAACGCAAGCATAATATTATACAAATCACAAAGCGTAAATAGGTTTTGAGGGAGGGCTTCGCTCTCATCCCCCTGGGCCGAGGGTCTTCACGCTGCGCCCTCTCCGCTCCCAAGAGATAAAACACTATCATTCTTCAAATCGTGCTAAAACCAGCATCAATAAAATTTAACAGGGTCTGGATGATCGCCCTGTCCTTCCTTCTTCAAGACTACGTCAAGAAACTGTTAAAGAGATCTTATGGATCTATCTAAAAGCTTCTTCTGGGTGGCCTGTGCTTCTGGTAGCACTCGCTGCAATAGACTGGCCTTGTCCCGTCAGGCTGGAAGGGGACCTGGGTCTGCTTACCGCAATCTGCGCAAACTGCATCGTGCATCTCTCGGGGGCCTCTATTGAAGCCACCACTTCTTCTTCTTTCATCCATGTTATTCACGTACCCTTTGGATATATCTAGTACCGTCACACGTGGTATATATCAGTTTGCATCGTTCTGATCTCAGCTCTCTGCCTGTCCGGGAGATTATGACTATCTTCTGCCGTCCTCAAAGGGCTTGGACAATGCCTGCAGCCAGAAGATCTAGCTTCACAGTAACTGACAAAAAATGAAAAGAGTATTCTATGCTGCTTTACTGGCCCAGGCCTCTTCTGGGCGGCCTGTGCTTCTGGTAGCACTGCTGACAATATACTGGCCTTACTCCATCGGGCTGGAAGGGAACCTGGGTCTTCTCGCCACAATCTGCGCAAACTGCCTCATGCATCTCCCGGGGGCCTCTGCTGTAGCCGCCACTGCCTCTTCTCTCGTCCATATTATTCACGTGCCTTTTTGGATATGGCTATGAGTCCATGCGAGTATTTATCTCTTTTTTGCTGGGCTATTATCGCGCAGGCGTGCCTGCCCGCCACGGGCCGCAGATGGCCTCTGTATCCAGACGTACCTTTACCAGTGGACCCATCCGCCCTGAAATAGCGTCCCTTTATCCCGAAACGTTCATATAGACGTTCAAACACCTAGATGATCTGCTGATTACTAAGGTGACGGAGGTAAATAAATGGCAGGACAGTTTGGTGGAACACCTGTACTAATACTTAAGGAAGGCAGCCAGAGGACTGCAGGCCGTGAGGCTCAGAGATCGAATATCATGGCCGCTAAGGCCGTAGCTGGAGCCGTGAGGACCACTCTTGGACCCAAGGGCATGGACAAGATGCTCGTCGACACATTGGGAGATGTAGTCATAACCAATGATGGCGTCACAATTCTCAAAGAGATGGACATAGAGCACCCAGCTGCCAAGATGATGGTTGAGATTGCCAAGACCCAGGATGCCGAAGTTGGAGATGGAACCACTACGGCCGTGGTGCTCGCAGGCGAGCTTCTCAAGCAGGCTGAGGGACTTTTGGATCAGGAGATTCACCCAACTGTAATAGCTGCCGGCTACCGTGCAGCAGCAGACAAGTCCATGGATATTCTGAAGTCTGTCTCAGTCAAGGTCACAAAGGACAGCGATGACCTGCTTCGCAAGGTCGCAATCACTGCAATGACCGGCAAGGGAACAGGCTCATCCAGGGACCAGCTTGCAGACCTGGCGGTTCAGGCAGTCAAGTCCGTTGTAGATGAGGATGGAAAGGTCGACATCGACAACATCACAGTGGAGAAGAAGGTCGGCGGCGGAATTACCGACTCCCAGCTCGTTCGAGGCGTGGTCATTGATAAGGAGAGACTGCACCCCAACATGCCAAAGAAGGTTACTGGGGCCAAGATCGCTCTCTTGAACGCACCTATAGAGATCGAGAAGACCGAGGTCGATGCCAAGATAGAGATCACCTCCCCTGACCAGCTCCAGGCGTTCCTGGACCAGGAGGAGACGATGCTGCGTGACATGGTCAAGCGCGTGACAGACAGCGGCGCAAATGTGGTCTTCGTACAGAAGGGCATAGATGACCTGGCCCAGCACTTCCTTGCAAAGGCCGGAATTTACGCCATACGCAGGGTCAAGAAGTCGGATATGGAGAAGCTGGCCCGCGCCACTGGCGCTAGGGTCGTCACAAGCATCTCAGAGCTCTCATCTGCTGACCTTGGCTGTGCAGGCCTTGTAGAGGAGAGAAAGATCTCTGGCGACGAGATGACCTTTGTAGAGGAGTGCACCAACCCCAAGTCGGTCTCCATAATCCTTCGCGGCGGAACCGAGCACGTGGTAGATGAGCTCAACCGCGCCATGGAAGATGCTCTGCGCGTCATAGGCGTAGTCATTGAGGACGGAATGCTGGTTGCTGGAGGCGGCGCACCAGAGGTAGAGCTCGCCCTGAGACTGCGTGAGTACGCAGCAACAGTTGGCGGCCGTGAGCAGCTTGCAATCGAGTCCTTCGCAGAGTCCATGGAGGTCATTCCAAAGACCCTGGCTGAGAACGCGGGCCTTGATCAGATCGATACACTGGTCGCTTTGCGCAGCCAGCACGAGAAGGGCATCAAGACCGCAGGCCTGGACATTGATACAGGCAAGCCGGTTGATATGCTCAAGCTGGGCGTAGTCGAGCCTCTCAGGGTAAAGACCCAGGCAATTCAGTCTGCAGCCGAGGCCGCAGGCATGATCCTGAGGATCGACGATGTCATAGCCTCCAAGTCCGGACCAGGCGGAGAGGGCGGAATGCCCGGTGGAATGCCAGGCGGAATGGGCGGCATGGGCGGAGAGGACTTCGATTGAGTCCCTCCTGAATCTTTTTTTGCAGCTTTTGCG
>DATMZB010000388.1:0-2865 GCA_035560655.1 Methanotrichaceae archaeon
ATCGAGGAACAGGCTGCAAGGCAGGGAATGCTCGTCAACAGGGTAGACGGCATAGGCGATGTGGTGGTTCCGTCCATTATCAGGAGGGGCCCTGTGACCATTGCCATCTCATCTATGGGAACGAGTCCAGCGCTCTCCAAATATATCAGGATAAAGCTGGAGCGGGACCTGACTGATGACTATTCTGCGATGGCCAGGCTCCTTGGAGAGATGCGCCAGGAGCTGAAGGCAACTGTGCCTCAGCAGCACGCCAGGGCAGATATCTTATGGAAGATTCTCTCTGACCAGGAGGTCTGGCACCTGCTTGGCGAGTCCTATGAAAAGGCCTATATGAGAGCCCGCGAACATGCAGCTCAAGATGAGCGAGATAGCCTCGATGCTGGTGACCCACCGCAAGGCCTCCATAGATGAGATAGAGCGATCCTGGCACGGCGATGTTGAGACCATCCTCAAATGGGTGTGCTCAAATGAACAGGTTGAGGAGTGCGCTGTTCTCAAGACCTGCAACAGGGTCGAGATCTACGTGGTCTCTCAAAGGGGAGAGAAGGTGCTCTTCGACCTGGCAAAGAAGGCCAGGGTTTCGTCCAGAATTATCGATTTTCACGACCACGACGAGTCCCTGCTCCACCTGCTGAGGCTGGCATCCGGCCTTGAGTCCATGATCATAGGCGAGGACCAGATCCTGGGCCAGATGAAGGTGCTCTTCGATATGGCCAAGAGGTCTGGAAACGTGGGCTGGATGCTTGATACCGCCTTCAAGAAGGCAATAC
Source organism: Methanotrichaceae archaeon (assembly GCA_035560655.1). GTDB lineage: Archaea > Halobacteriota > Methanosarcinia > Methanotrichales > Methanotrichaceae > DATMZB01. Next base: position 771 of record DATMZB010000388.1, read on the forward strand.
AGGTCGGAAAGAGGGTCAGGAAGGAGACCAGGATAAATGAGAGGTCGGTGTCAGTCGGATCTGCGGCAGTAGACCTTGCAGAGGAGATTTTAGGAGATCTGAAAGGCAAGTCGGTCCTGGTCATAGGCGCAGGCGAGACAGGAGAGCTGATCTCTAAAGCCCTGATAGCTAAGGAAATAGGATCTCTTTACGTCACCAACAGGACCTTCAGCACAGCCCAGTGCCTGGCAGAGTGCCTCCAGGGCACTCCAATACCGTTTGAGAGGATGAAGGACCAGCTAAAGGCTGCAGATGTGGTAATCAGCGCCACATCTGCGCCTCATTACATACTCTTGAAGTCAGATATCGAGGCTGCGATGGCCGGCAGGTCCGAGAAGCTTCTCATAATCGACATCGCCAACCCCAGGGATATAGACGAGGCAGCGTCTGAGGTCGAGAATGTCGAGCTGCACAACATCGACAGCCTGCGCATGATCAGCAGTGAGAACATGAAGCAGAGGATGGCCGAGGTGGACAAGGTCGAGGCCATAATAAATGAAGAGCTTCAGCTCCTCAAGGCCAAGTACAAGAGGAAGCAGGCTGAGGAGCTGCTGGGGATACTATACGCCCAGGCAGAGATCGTCAAAGATCATGAGTGCAAGAAGGCCATGAACAAGCTGAGCGCCTACCATACCCTGGGGGAGATCGAGCAGCAGGTGCTGATGGACATGAGCCGCGCCATAGTCAACAAGATCTTCTCGGGCCCGACCAAGGTTTTGAAGGAGGCGGCCGAGAGGGGAGACATCACCCTTTTGAAGTCGATGTCAGAGCTTTTCAGGCTGGAGGAAACTGATATATGAGGAGGATGAGGAGGCTTAGGAAGCCGGGCATAAGGGATATGGTTGCAGAGACCAGGCTGTCAATGAAGAGCATGATACAGCCGATATTTGTGGATGAGAGGATATCTCAGCCCAAGGCCATAGAGTCCATGCCCGGACAGTACAGGCAAGGTCTGGATAGTCTTGCTGCCGAGGCTGGAGAGCTGGAAGATCTTGGCATTAAGGCAGTGCTGCTCTTTGGACTGCCCGAGCATAAAGATGAGATGGGATCTGCAGCCTACGATCCTCATGGGGTGGTACAGCAGGCGGTATCCAGGATCAAGGAGGCGACAGACCTGGTAGTCATAACCGACCTGTGCCTCTGCGAGTACACCAGCCACGGCCACTGCGGCCTGATACACGGCCAGGATGTCCTGAACGACGAGACCCTGCCGATCCTCGGCGAGATCGCAGTCAGCCATGCCCAGGCAGGTGCAGACATCATCGCCCCAAGCGGGATGATGGACGGAATGGTTGGAGCCATAAGGACGGCTTTGGACCTGGATGGCTTCATAAACGTGCCCATACTCTCCTATGCAGCCAAGTATGCCTCAACATTCTACGGGCCGTTTAGAGAGGCAGCCGAGTCCGGCTTTGCATTCGGTGATAGGAAAGGTTACCAGATGGACCCTGCAAACATGGCCGAGGCCTTATGGGAGGTACAGCTCGATATCGAGGAAGGAGCCGATATGGTAATGGTCAAGCCGGCAATGCCCTACCTGGACGTTCTGCGCCAGGTCAAGGACAGGTTCGGCATGCCTACGGCCGCTTACCAGGTCAGCGGAGAGTATGCCATGATAGAGGCTGCGGCAAAGATGGGATGGATCAACAGGCAGGCCGCAATGCTCGAGTCTCTGACATGCATAAAGAGGGCTGGCGCTGATATGATAATCACCTATTATGCAAAAGAGTACGCCCGAGGATCGGGAATCGAGCAGTAGAGTGAGGAATTGGGCCATGAATGGAGATCATCCAGGATCTCCATGCCAGATCTTCTGATTCTCCTCCAAATTTTCAGCTTATATTGACCTCCTCAATATCGGCGTCCGTCATGAGCATCTTCATCATCATCTGGTGGCTCTTGGGCCGACCATAAGCCTGCCAGGTGATGATCATATTCGTGCCCTTCTTTGCCAGGGTCTGCCTGGTCAGTGTCAGGCCCACCTCTTCAAACCTGGACGCAAGGGCTGCAAACTTGTCCTCACTGATGGGGGCCACCACCTCATAGGTGTATGTAT
>DATMZB010000389.1:0-3926 GCA_035560655.1 Methanotrichaceae archaeon
ATCCATGACGGGCTGGTCAGGTTATTGGAAGCCTAAAAAGCCGTGCATTCAGTCAAAGGTAAATATTATATGGATTAAAGATATCAGAGAACACGGGATTGGACATCCTATTGGCCAGTGCTAAATCACGAGGTGTGGCAATGACCTGTCAAGATGATCTGATGGAGTTTAGAAGGGAAATTGAAAAGATAAAGAATGAGCAGAAGAGAAGAAAGATTACCAAGAGCTATATAGATGATATTGAAGACCATCGAAGAGCCTCAAATTCAATAAGGGCTAAGTCTTAGATGGTCTGCGGCCAAGTTCTACCTTCCCAACTTTTTAGGCGTCAGCGGCTTATTATCCGCCGACCCTGATATACTATTTTGAGCATCCGTCACCTGCGATTCCTGGCCAGTACCTGGAGAGCTGGCCCTTTTCTTGCTCACTATCTTGTTTATCTCCCTATCTATGAAGGAGGTTATGGTGAATGTGGAATCCATTGAGCTGTCGAAAGCACTGGCGCCTGCGTGCCTGCCATCTCTGGCGCGGACGCTGACCTTGTAGTCTCCAGAGGATATTCCATATGTAGACCATGTCCAGCTTTGGGACTGTGACCAATCTGTGACAGGCTCATCATTTAAGAAGTACCTGTAGAGTATGGCGTCGCCATCACCATCGACCGCCGTGGCAGTCCAGACGATATCCACACCTGACTCCTGCGGGCTCTTGAGGTCAGAGACGAGGCCCGTCAGCTTCGGGGCCTGGTTGGACCCGGTTATGGCGAACTCTGCAGACTTAATATCATCCTGCCCGTCAGGCCCGGCATGCTTGCCGTCCCTGATCCAGACTTCGACCTTGTTTTGGCCTGCGTTCTCGTCCGAGGGAGCCCAGACACATCTGCCATCGCCTATCCAGTCTGTAAGCGGCCTGCTATTGAGGAAGAACCTGTACTGGATGGGATCGTTCTCAGGGTCTGATGCCCTGGCAGCCCAGGTAATGGCCGTGCCTGCTACCTGGGGACTTGTGGGATCTGCGGCAAAGCTCTCCAGGGCAGGAGGCAGATTCTGCTTCTGGCTCTCGTTATGTATCTGGCTTGTATTTTGAATCTGATTCTGAACCTGACTCTTGCTCAGATTCTGCGATGAGCTTTCAGCCGTATCAGTTATCCTGAAGCTGGCTGATCTGATACCATCGTATCCATCGCTCTTGGCGTGCATGCCGTCTCTTACGCGAACCTCTATCCTGTTATTGCCTATACTGGATCTGCCTGCCTCCCAGGACCACTTATTACTGCCTGACCAGTCATTAGCAGGAGTGTCATTCACGAAGAACCTGTACTGAATGGGATCGTTCTCAGGGTCTGATGCTGTGGCAGTCCAAGTTATCTTGGCCCCAGAAGGCTGGGGGCTGGATGGCTCCGCCACCAGGTCCATTACTGTTGGGATGCCATTAGAGCTGCCGACCACGAAGTCGACTGACTTGTTGTCGTCATAGCCCTCAGAGTCAGCGTGCTTGTCGTCCCTGACCCTGACCTCCACATTGCTGGTCCCTGTGGCGATCCAGGTCCAGTTGCTGCTCTCTGTCCAGCGGGTAGCCGGCTTTCCATTAAGCATGAACCTGTACAGTATGGGATCATTATCTGGATCTGTTGCCTGAGCCTTCCACTTTATGTTCGTGCCCATTGCCTGCGGGCTTCCCGGGGTTGGAACAAGGCTTATAACTCTAGGCAGGCGGTTTGAGGAATCGACTGTGAAGCGAGAGTCCATCTGGCCGTCATAGCTCTGAGGACCTGCATGCTGGCCATCCCTGATCCAGACTCCTATATGGTGATCGCCCGATCCAAGGCCTGTGGTATTCCAGGTCCAGTTGCCGGATGGAGACCAGTCTGAGGATTTCTGGCCATCCAGAGAGAACTTGTACTCTATGACATCTTTATCAGGATCTGAAGCCACAGCAGTCCAGACTATCTCAGTGCCCGGCCTCTGCGGGCTGGATAGGCCTGGCGTCAGGCTGATCAGGACAGGCGGCCTGTTGGGTCCGGCTATTGTGAACTCAGCGGACTTGATGCCGTCATAGCCGTTCACGTCGGCATGCTTTCCATCCCTGGCCACTACTTCTACGACATTGGATCCAGTATCGCCATCCCCTGCAGTCCAGATCCACTGGTTGCTGCTCATCCAGTCTGTTGCCGGGAGGCCGTTTCTAAAGAATCTGTACACAATGGGATCATTCTCGGGATCAGACGCCGCAGCAGTCCAGGTGACCCTGGCCCCGAAAGATTGAGGGCTTGCCAGATCCGATGTCAGCTTGTCCACCTTGGGCGGAAGGTTGGATTCTGTTATTGTGAATTCGGCGATCTTATTGCTGTCATATGATCCGGCGCCTGCATGCTGGCCGTCCCTGACCTGGACCTCGATCCTGCTAAGCCCTAGATCGGACTTATCAGTGACCCAGGTCCACGAGCTGTCGCCGTTCCAGTCCCGGACGGTAGTTCCCCTGAGCAGGAACCTGTAGAGCATCATATCGTCATCGGGGTCAGAGGCATCTACAGTCCAGATTATCCTAGTGCCGACCTTCTGGGGACTGACTTTATCGGGGCTGAGGCCGAACACAGTTGGCGGCTCTTCTGGGACCACAGCAGGCACAGGTGCAGGCGTGCTGTTCACTGCCGGCTCATCAGGCGTTACCGGGATCACGGGCCTGGGTGGAGTGCTGCCTGAGTTGCCTCCCGAGTCACCGCCCTGAGATATCGACTTTGTGGCCTTATTCTGCGCTATCGACAACTTGATGTTGGTATCATTCCCCGATGCCACTTGCTTTGAGGCTGTCTTTGAAGCGCTTCCCGAGGCCTCGTACTCGGAGACGTTTACCCACACATATTGGGCCTTGTAGGGCGATCCCAGGTCTCTCTCCTTGTAGAGCATGAACTCAAGCTTCTGCCTCTCTCCTGGGTCCTTGAGCACAAAGCTGACCATGTGTTCCCAGGTCTGGTTATGCCCTAGATTCATCTCCTTCTGGAAAAGGACAGAGCTGTTGAAGAGCAGCCTCAATGTATAGTTCACAGCCTTGAACTCGTGGTTGGCAACCCCCACAATGACGGTGCTCGGCTCGCCCACTACAGCAGTTGCTGGAATGTCTGATGCTTTCCCATTAGGTCCCAGGACATAGAACTCAGTGAGCCTCTTTCCCTGGTCAGGGACTCCATCGATATAGGCCAGAGCAAAGATGGACGCCGCCAGAAGGACCAGCACGACCAATGCCATGATCCTGTCGGACTGGACTGACCTGCGAGATGTGCGCCACCGTCCGGCATCACTGCCAAACCCCAGGGCAAATCTTCTCCTCCTGGGAAGGGTAATCCGCCTGAGATAAGCCAGTGGCGAGACAAGGAGAGTAAAAGCCGACAGAGCCATGGATACAGTTGAAAGGCTTGCACCCCAGGGCGTGAGATACAGACCAACTACCGCCAGAACTATCAGCACTGCCCCGATACCGAAGCTATAGACTGCCCTCTCCAGGCCACGGAGGTCGTCTCTGCCAGGATAGATCGCCGAAACCAGAATAGTGCCAGGAAGAAGAACTGCTGCCGCATATTCTATATATCTGCCCATAGGAAGGTCAGATAATGGAGATAAAAGTTCTAAGGCCAGGGCCAATGTTGCAATCAGTATAGATGCCAGGATATCTGCTGGCATTTGATTCCTTCCGTTCAAAGCACCAATCCCCTCCTAAGGCAGCAGGAATAAATTATATCTCATATTGATAAGCCTTCCTCTCTTTGCGAAGTCTATTTCAGGCCTGATACAATGAAGGGAGCATAACCATCGTGTCCTTCTCCACTCGGTTCTTTGTGGCAGGGATCATAGATCAGTGGTACGCGAGTTTAGCTCAATGCCCTTGGCCGCGGCTTTACATATGATCTGAGGCGGTGTGGAGACTGTCTC
>DATMZB010000390.1:0-2730 GCA_035560655.1 Methanotrichaceae archaeon
GATAAATATTCATCAGTGAGTCGGAAGATATGTTGAGCGCTATTGAACCGAAAGTAATATTGCCATACGACAGGAGCCAGGTTATTCAAGATCATCTCGCTTGGACATCAGGAGAGCAATATGAAATCTATCAGATCAACCTATTATGTCACAGGTCTGGCCTTCTTCATTCTCTCATCAGCCTGCCTGGCCCAGAGCTCTGTGCCTTTGGATTGGGAAGAGCATGTCGATCCTCTTGGCTTTAAAATCTCTCATCCTGCAGACTGGTCTGTGGATACGCCTGGAAAAGAGCTGATAAAGGTCAGCAGCCCGGACGGCTCTGCCTTTGTCATGGTATACCCATTCGTCCTGGACAGGGCTGTGACCTCTAAGGAGTACCTGGAAGCTGTGCCAAATGCATTTCCAACCGTGTTCCCGGGCGCTGAGGTTGCTGTAAGCTCAGAGCAGCGCCATCTCGAAAGGCCTGATGGAATGTCTGCCACAATGACTTACCAGTCCGGCGGCATCCAAGGCCTGGCAAGGCTGCTCTGCGTGATAGATAACCGCTCAGGCATGCTCTTTGCCATAGCGGCCCCGGCCCAAAAGTTCAGCCAGATGAATGGAACCCTGATCAATATAGTCAGCACTTTCTCATTCACAGAACCCGGCATGAATGCGAGCCGGGACGAGGTAAGCCGGAACAGCGGGATGAGCCATAATAATGAAATGGACCTGAGTAATGGAATGAGCCAGAAGATCCAGTACATCCAGTGGCATGATCCTCAGAGCGGCGCCTTCAGCCTTGATGTGCCATCAGGGTGGAATGTCGACGGCGGCCTGGCGGAGATGGGGGCTAATGACCTGCGCCTGGGAGTGGAGATAGACTCTCCTGACAGCAAAGTGGGGATCATGTACGGAGACAGAGATATCCCCAAGTACATATCTGCCAGAGGCTCTTATGAAAGCCCGAGCCTCGTTGAGGGAGCGGTCCAGTCAGACCAGTACGGCATGTACCTGCTAAGCAAGCACTATATGACCGGCGAGGAGTATGCCAGAGCCTATATAGAGTACCTGCTTGGCAGGTATTCAATATCTGGGTTCAACTTCACGGGCTCAGAGGACCGCCAGGACATATCAGGCAGCATCAATGAGGTATATTCCAGGTACGGCCTGCCCATGAGGGCCAGCGCAGGCGAGGCTGCGTTCACGCTGCAGGTCGGGGACGAAAGGTACCAGGGCTACTGTCTGGCAGTGACGGAGTGGTCCGGGACCGGCACTGATTACTGCCTCTGGCAGGTCTCCCAGCTCATTGGCTATATAGCTCCGGACTCAAGAGAGATGCAGGCCAGATCTGTGCTTGACAGGGCAGTGAACTCCTTCAAGCTGAACAGGACCTGGGCAGAGGCGCGGGCCGGGCAGGCCGGCAGCATCGGCCAAAACGGGGCCCAGATGACCTCTGCAGTCCCGTATCCAGGGCAAGCCTTGAACAGTCCATATCCATCCGTACCTACAATGGATGGCGGTCTGAGCGGTCAGACTGGGCCTGGGACCATGCCTTCTTATGCAGGAAGCAGCATCAATGCCGGCTCTGAGGTGAGCGATATCATCATGGAGACCTACAACAGCAGGGAGAAGACCATGGACGACCTCTCCCACAAATGGTCCAATACAATTCTTGGAACCACAGATGTCCAGGATCCGGGCACAGGAGATGTGTACAATGTCGAGTCCGGGTCGAATTATTACTGGAAGGATAACAGCGGCTCAGTTTGGGGAACTCAGACCGCTGATTCTCCAAGCCCCAGCATAGACTTCACGCCTCTTGAGGAGGTCTCCACCTCATCAGAGACCTAGGTCGCCTTGCCAGGGACAGACATGCTGCGACTGCCTGGAGACAAAATTGCCTCCAGGCACTCTTAGCCGAATCTCAGCGGCTTTGCATTGACACCTGCAGAAGATTATAATATCGCGGTGAGGTCGCTCATGATCAGTGGGTCAGGGTATTTATGATCAGCAGACCAGGATACTTATGAGCAGCAGATCAGGCACCAGGTTCTGGGAGCTGGACATGATCAGGGGACTGGCAGCAGTCATGATGGTGCTATACCACATGCTCTTTGATCTGAGCTATCTGGGCGGCTACAATATCAATGTCTACAGCGGGTTCTGGCTGCGGTTCGCCCAGGCCACGGCATCTATATTCATAGTCCTGGCTGGAATATCTCTGGCCATCAGCCGATCTAGGGCAAAAGAGAGGGGCCAGGACCCTTTTCCCAGGATCCTGAGGCGAGGTCTCTGGATATTCTCTCTGGGCATGGTCATAACCTTTGTCACTTACGCCTTATTCAGAGATGAGTTCATAATATTTGGCGTGCTCCACTTTCTTGGAGTCTCCATAGTCCTGGCCTACCCTTTTTTGGGGCTGCGCTTCACGAACCTCATCGCAGGCATTGGCATCATATCTGCAGGCCTGTACCTTCAGGGCCTGAGCATCTCCTCGCCCTGGCTGCTATGGCTGGGGATGGCTCCTAAGGACTTCTATACCCTGGACTATTTTCCCCTCATTCCCTGGTTCGGCCTGGTCCTGATTGGGGTATTTCTTGGAAATGAGCTATATGGAGGCCAAAGAAGGAGAGCGGGCCTGCCCGACCTGTATCCCTATTTGCCTGTAAGGTTTCTGGACTTTCTTGGAAGGAACTCCCTTGCAATCTATCTCATACACCAGCCTGCATTGATCATAATACTCTATAT
>DATMZB010000391.1:0-5688 GCA_035560655.1 Methanotrichaceae archaeon
CATAGGTGTCGGCTGTGATGATCTTGACCACGCTCATCTTCCTGAACTCCTGCGGGGAGATGAGGCCGAACTTGATCTTGCCAATTCTCTTTGGAACAGTCATTAAACAGCATCCTCCAGCATCAGACGTGGGGCAACTCCCAGTGATTTTATCTCATCGAGGAGGAGCTTGAAGGCATAGCTCATCTCCACAGGATATATCTCGGTATCTGCGCCGCATACAGGACAGAAGTCAGCATTTCTGCGCTTGTCGTGGATGGCGATCATCCCGCAGTTGCTACAGACAAGCTCAGTGACCTTATCAGACTCATCTACAAGACGCTCTTTTAGAGCCAGTGCCGCTCCGTGGGCTATGAGCACATCTCTCTCCATCTCACCAAACCTCAGACCTCCTTCCCTGGCCCTGCCTTCAGTGGGCTGCCTTGTGAGCACCTGCACGGGTCCGCGCGACCTGGCGTGCATCTTTCCTGCAACCATGTGGTAGAGCTTCTGGTAGAGGATCACTCCTACAAAGAGGTCGGCCATGATCTGCTCGCCTGTGCTTCCGCTGTAGAGGATCTCCCTGCCTGTGTGAGAGAACCCGAACTTGGTAAGGGCGTTTCTGAGATCCGGCTCGTTCTCGCCGAGGAACGCTGTGGCATCTATGAACCTGCCCTCTAAGGAGCCGACCTTGCCGCCGATCATCTCGAGCACGTGTCCCACAGTCATCCTCGACGGGATGGCATGGGGGTTCAAAAGCAGGTCGGGCACAATTCCGGCCTCTGTGAACGGCATATCGGACTGCGGCACAATCAGGCCCACGACCCCCTTCTGGCCGTGCCTGGACGCGAACTTGTCTCCGAGCTCAGGAACGCGCTGGTCTCTGGTCTTTACCTTGGCCAGCCTGTTACCATTGGATGACTCGGTCAGTATGACCATGTCCACAACGCCCTTCTCATTGGACCTCATTGTAACCGAGGTCTCACGCCTCTGCTGAGGGGTTATTCCAAACTCGGAGGGCTCTTCAAGGAACCTGGGCGGGCTGGTCTTGCCTATCAGCACATCGTTGGGGCCGACGTAGGCGTTGGGGTTGACCAGACCATCGTCATCCAGCTGCTCATAAGACTCAGACCCGCGAGCGCCTCGCACCTCAAGGTCAGGTATCTCGAACTTGTCTTCCTGGCCTCCGGGGTACTTCCTCTCCTCGGCCTCTGATACCCTGAAGAAGTGACTCCTGGCCAGGCCTCTCTCTATTGAGCCGCGGTTGACCACCAGTGCATCTTCAATGTTGTACCCTTCATAAGCGAGGACGGCCACAACGAAGTTCTGGCCCGCAGGCCGCTCGTCAAATCCTATGGCAGGCGATGTCCTGGTCCTGACAAGGGCCTTTTGGGGGGAGTTCAGGTAATGACCTCTGGTGTCTGGCCGCAGCTTCATGTTGGCCATGGACATGCCCAGGCACTGCTTGATCATTCCGGCGCCCATGGTGTTCCTGGGGCTGGCGTTGTGCTCAGGATAGGGGACGAGCCCTGCAGCTATGCCCAGTATGAGAGACGGATCAAGCTCCAGGTGGGTGTGGTCGACGGTGATGTCCGGCTCCCAGATGGCTATGAGGCTGTTCTCCTCCTCTTCTGCATCCACGTACTCTATAGCGCCTGTCTTGACCAGCTCTTCAAATGAAAGCTCTCCCCTCTCCATCCGATCTATGTGGTCCTCAGTCACTAGTGCCCGGCCGTTCTCAACAGTTATGAGCGGCCTTCTGGCCCTGCCCGAGTCGGTATTGATGAGGATCTCCTCAGTCCTCTCGAAGTAGGCCACATTGACCTGGTTGCTTATATGCCCGGCACGCCGAAGCCTTCTCAAATCCTCAGCCAGCTTGACCGGGTCCGGATGGTGTCCGATTATCTCTCCATTGACGAATACCCTGGCATTAACCAATGTTACCACCTACTGGGACCACGCCAAGGTCCAAAAGCATCTTCTTGATATCATCATAGCTCTCTACGCCCTGGGACAGCTCCACTGCCTGGGCGAAGTTTTTAACCAGGCCGCAGTTTGGCCCCTCAGGGGTCTCTGATGGACAGATCCGACCCCACTGAGTGGCATGAAGATCCCTGGCCTCGAAGTGGGGCTGGGACCTGGACAGGGGAGATATTACCCTCCTCAAGTGAGATAACGCGGCCATGTAGTCGGTCCGATCAAGCAGCTGGGAGACGCCTGTCCTTCCGCCGACCCAGTTTCCTGTGGCCAGGGGATGGATCATCCTCTCAGTGAGAACATCTGCCCTGACAGTCGTGACCACGTTTAGCTCGCGGTTCCTCATTGACGCGCGCTCAAGCTGGTATTTTATATCCCTGGTGAGACGGTTGAAGGCCACCCTGAAGAGGTCCTCCATCAAATCCCCTGAAAGCTTGAGCCTCTTATTGGAGTAGTGATCCTTGTCGTCCTCGCCCCTGTGTCCCAGGGCCAGCTCGAAGCAGGCCTCGGCCATCCTGGACAGGAAGAGGGCTTTGGCAAACCTGTCCTTCTCGGCCACGCCGATGTGCGGCAGCAAGTAGCGGTCCAGTACGTAAGTAGCCCTCTTCTTCTGGTACTCCTTGGCCTGGCCTGCGGCCACGCGGGACCCGATCTTCTCAAGGGCCTCGTCTGTGGATGAGACCTCGGCCTCCTCAAGGTTTTCAAGCATGAACTTGATGATCTCGGGGTTGTCTGAGACTGATTTGACTATATCCATATCAGTCTCCATGCCAAGAGCCCTAAGAAGTGTGATGAAGTTGATCCTTCCAGAGACGCTTGGGAATGAGACCTCAAGTATGGACCTTCTGCCGCGCTCGACTATGACTAATGATCTGTAACCCTGCCTCTGCGAGAAGACCTTGGCCACCTCTATGAACTCTTCATAGCGCTGGTTGTACTCGACCAGGATCTTGTTGGGTGCCAGATCCTCAAGGGTCATTATGACCCTCTCAGAGCCGTTGACCACGAAGTACCCTCCGGGGTCCATGGGGTCCTCTCCATAGGTCACCATCTCGTCGTTGGTCATTCCAGAGAGGTTGCAGACCTTGGACATCAGCATTATAGGCAGAGTGCCTATCTCGGCCTCTACGGGGTCCTTCTCTTTTTCGCCCTCAACTATGGTCATCTCAAGCTTGATTGGAGATGCATATGTGAGGTTTCGAAGCCTAGCGTCGTTGGGGTAAAGCCGCTCGATGGACCCGTCGGCCTCGCGGACCATCGGGAAGCCAACGCTTATCTTGCCCAGTCGGACGTATGTGTCCTCGATGTTCGTCTCGATTATGCCTACCTCGTCTATGACCTTCTGAAGGCCGCGGTCTATGAACTCATTGAAGGAGTTGATGTGGTGATGCACCAGCTTGTCTTTTGTAAAATAGGAATTATATAGAACATGTCTATCGATCAAAGTTGTTAACCACCTTTAATCTATTACCAGCCTGTAAAAGATAGATTGCTTTGCAGTCGGGCTTTTTCTCACGACCTTGATTATATCCCCTACCTTTGCCCCGATCTCCTTTGCGGCAGGATCGTTCACGTGGATCTTGGGCAGCTGAGGTGCATCTATGCCATATCGCTTCAGAACAACTTCGCTCTCGTCGGGCGATAGCAGAACGTGCTTGGGGACTGATTCGTGATCCTGCACAGTAAACTTCGTCGTCACATAAACCACCTCTAGGAAAGAGCAGCAAAAGGCCTAAGGGAGCAGCAAACGGGCTCGAAGGGATTTGAACCCTCGGCCACCTGGTATCTTCTTCACGCGTGTCTTCACGCAAAAGTTTAAAAGCCAGACGCTCTGCCTAACTGAGCTACGAGCCCCCATTAGCATGCCGGCCCATGCCTCAAGCCTTTTTACCTGCACTATGTCAGAGATAAAATCATCCCGGATAAAGCTTTTTCCCTCGTGGTCTTTTAGATGCTCCCGACTAAGCGAGCTATCTCAGTCCCGACCTCGGACGTGGTCGAACTTCCACCCAGGTCATATGTCTTTACCCTTCCCTCAAATAGGTTCCGCTCAATGGCCTTCACCACGTCGGCGGCTGCTGCCGGCTGGCCCAGGTGCTCCAGGAGAAGCGCGCCGGACCATATTGTGGCCACCGGGTTTACCTTGTTCATGCCCTTATATTTGGGCGCAGAGCCGTGTATGGGCTCGAACATGCTCGTGCCCTCCGGGTTTAAGTTTGCGCCTGGAGCCAGCCCGAGACCTCCCTGGATCATGGCCCCAAGGTCGGTGATTATGTCTCCGAACATGTTGGGGGCGACTACCACATCAAACCATTCCGGGTTCTTGACGAACCACATGGTTATGGCGTCCACGAAGTCGAACTCCGTCTTGACCGAGGGATACGACTGCGCGACCTCGGCGAAGACCTCTCTCCAGAATCCGTAGATATCGGAGAGCACATTTGCCTTGTCCACGCTTGCGAGCTGCTTCTTCCTCTTCATTGAGAGGTCGAATGCGTACTTTATCACGCGACGGGTGCCCTCTTTGGAGATCTCGCCTATCTGGTACCCTATCTCCTCGCTGTCTGTGTCTACATCCAGCCCGAACTTGATATTATAGAGGGTGCGCTTGACCTCGAACTCGGCCCGGCTGTGTCCGGCCTTTGCCCGGCTGCCAATCCCGATATAGAAGTCCTCTGTGTTCTCCCTGACCACCACGAAGTCTATGTCTTTTGGTCCCTTGTCCTTGAGGGGCGTCCAGATGCCTTCCAGGAGCTTGACGGGCCTTAAGTTCACATACTGGTCGAAGTAGAACCTCATGGCCAGAAGGACTCCCTTCTCCAGAATTCCCGGCTTTACACGAGGGTCGCCTATAGCTCCAAGGTAGATGGCCCTGTACTTGGAGAGCTCCTTTAGTGTATCTTCACTTACAAGCTCGCCGGTCTTCAGGTAGTGCTCTGCACCGAGCGGAAACTCGATCCAGTCCAGTGAGAAGCCGTGCTTGTCAGCTGCAGCCTCCAGCACCTTCTTGCCCTCAGCTATGATCTCAGGTCCTATGCCATCTCCTGGAATTACAGGTACTGTATACTTCATGCTTCCACCCTCCGGCCGATTGCCCTCTTTGTGTACTCAACAAGGCCGCCTGCTTCCACAATCTCCCTCAAGAAGGGAGGCAGGGGCGTGGTCTTATAAGACTCCTTGGTACCAAGATTATGTATGATCCCGCCGGCCATATCTATCTCTATCGGGTCGCCGTCCCTGATCTTGTCAACCTCTGCGCAAATGAACAGGGGAAGGCCTGTGTTGATGGCATTTCTGAAGAAGATCCTGGCAAACGACTTGGCTATCACCGCGGACACTCCGGCTCCCTTGAGTGCCAGAGGTGCGTGCTCCCTTGACGAGCCGCATCCGAAGTTGTTCCCGCCAACAACTATATCGCCGTCCTTGACCTGGACCGCCATCTCGGGGCGGACGCCCTCAAAAAGGTGCTGCGCCAGCTCTGCCGGGTCATTTATGACCAAATACCGACCCGGGATTATAGCATCTGTATCGATATCGTCCCCAAACTTCCAAGCTCTGCCATCCAAAATACCCAACTCCAACCGGTGGACTATCTTCCAATTATGAAGGGATATATTAAAGTAATGCGCCAAGTGGCCCGATTCCCGCCAAGATAAATCTGTAGACCGCACACTTTTTAGAGATTAAATATTCTAGTGCATCTAATTCAGGTGGTTCTCGTTGAGTTTAAAG
>DATMZB010000392.1:0-3853 GCA_035560655.1 Methanotrichaceae archaeon
GGCATTATTTCAGCATCGTTGTGCTAGATAATGGTCACTAAAGCAAAGAGCTCTAAATAAAGAGCGCTAAACAAAGAGCACTAAACAAAGAAAGACAAGTATGATTTTTTGGGCGAGGCACTAACAACTGGGTGTCTCAACGCCGTACCCCCTAAAGCGCGTCCGCGGGGAACACTCATACTTATATGCCAGATCTAGGGAAAAAATATGATGGCATCATTCTCGCATTTCTTCAACCTAACAGCCATAATTTTCAGTTGAATGTCGCCCACAGGAAATAGCAAAAGGCCTAATTTCAAAAGGCGCCCTATAGCTCAGTGTTCATATCCGGCAATCCCAGTAATAAAAAAGAGATCCACAAAGACAGGTCGGAATTAAAGCCAACGTCCGGAGTCGAACCGGAGTGGAATTGCTCTGCAGGCAATTGCGTAGCCGTTCCGCCACATTGGCATATTATATTGCATCAATCTCGAGCGCTCTGGCAAGCCTTGTCCTGAGATATCCCAGTGCTCTTGCTCAGTGCTCGCAATATATGATAGGTCTTGATTGGATATAAACATCACCATTGCGGCAAATTTTCCACCAGTCCCAAAGGCGAAAACCCAGTCTGTCCTGAGTTCTTCAAGGCCTGCCACTGGATCGATGCCCTGACGAATTAAATCAGAACAGGATTAATTCGCCAAGATCTTGGAGAAGTTTATCTACATTTAAAGCCATAATTCTGGCATGAAGATCCTCATGGTAACCACACTGATAGCAGGCATGATGCTTAGTTTTGCCAGCGCAGAGGATACTGGAGCTATACATATGAACAATCTAGAAGTCAAGCTGAACTTCAGCCAGGTTCCGACTGACTACACCTGCGACGGCAGGAATGTATCCCCAAGGATTGAGGTCCACGGACTTGACCCCTCAGCCAAGTCTCTGGCAGTGATAATCGAGGACATGGACGTGCCCTCGGGCACCTTCACGCACTGGGCCATATGGAATATGGAGCCCACAGACCAGATACCTGAGGGCCTTCCTAATGACCCTCAGCTGATCAAGCCCATAAAAGCCGTCCAGGGAGGCAACAGTGGCGGCAGGGTCGGCTACATGGGCCCCTGTCCTCCAAAGGGCAAGCCTCACAGGTACTTCTTCAGGGTCTATGGACTGGACGCAATGCTTAATCTGCGCCCTGGGGCATCCAGCAGCGACCTCCAGAAGGCCATGGCTGGGCATATAGTGCAGCAGGGTGAGGCCATGGCCACTTACCAGAGGCGGGGCTCGTAGGTCATAGCCAGCTAAGCTATTTTTTGCTCTCTGCCCTGATCTCAGCCAGCCTCATCATGAGGCTCCAGGAGTTGCTGGTCGCTGAGATGACCAGGTATATTATCACCAGCACCATCCAGCCAAGCCTGCTTACATCCCCCTGTATTATGGTAGATGCAACATAGATCAAAGCCAGATAGCATATAGTGTTTGGAATCAGCAGGCTCGACCTCATCTGACCGGTCTCGAAGATACGCTCCTTTGACTTATTCATGAACCCAAACTTCTGCCAGAGACGGATAGTTCGGGCCAGCTCAAAAGCCCCCAGTATCAGAAGAGGCACGCCAATGCCAATGGGATTTTGTTCTGGAATTAAAAATATGAATGCAAAGGAGAGTATCAGTATGAAGTTGATGAAGGCCCAGTTGGCCATCATCCTGATATCTGCAGATTTTTCAGCCTTTGCTATGATATCAATATGCAGAGATGTCGCGACAAAGATCAGCCCTAAGAGGGTAGCTGCAGCAGAGCCTGCCAGCATGTAGAAGTTTTGCCAGGCATATATGGCCTCATCGAATGCTTCTATTGTGATAAAGATCACTCCATCTTATTACTCCATCCCATTTCTCCACATCTTATTATGACTGATTATACTACCACTTAAACCACTTAAGATAATCATAGGATAGCTCATGATAAAAGGCCCAGTCGGTTCGATCACAACTCTTTTAAGGTAAATTGGCATGTCAGCTTCTTTGGGGTACAGCGCTCTAATGCAAAGCTTTCGGGCTTACGTATTAGAGATGGAAAGTCAAGGGTCAGTCATGCTGAAGAGAGCCAGCGCATCCA
Source organism: Methanotrichaceae archaeon (assembly GCA_035560655.1). Taxonomy (GTDB): domain Archaea; phylum Halobacteriota; class Methanosarcinia; order Methanotrichales; family Methanotrichaceae; genus DATMZB01. Next base: position 2,101 of record DATMZB010000392.1, read on the forward strand.
TCTGCAATTATCCCGGCTACTGCTGATGAAGATGAGTTGTCTTGGATGTGCAGCAGACAGGCTTGATCTTCCGGCAAGAGGTATATGAGCCTAGAGATTCAATCATATGAGCTGATTCTGTCTGCATCAGTGGTTTTATCTGCAGCCATTGCCCTCTTTGCCTGGTTTCGCAGATCAACCCCAGGCGCGAGGTACTTCTCACTGCTCATGCTCGCCACATCTGTCTGGTCTGCATGCGACCTGATTGAGACTGCATTTTCAGATCCATCCGTTGGCCTCTTCTGGGACAAGATGGCCTACATGGGCATAGTGGTCGTCCCTGCCATGTGGCTGGCCTTTGCACTTCAATATACTGGAAAGGAGAGGTGGCTCACTCCTAGAGGCCTGGCATTGCTCTTTGTCGAGCCTCTGGCGGTATTGCTTCTGATCTGGACCAACGATTCTCACCACCTTATGTGGTCCTCGATCCAGACTTACGGCATGGGCCAGTTCAATGGCTTCTATTTCATATATGGAGATGGATTTTGGGCACACACCATCTACTCATATGTTCTGCTATTAGCAGGCACTCTCCTCCTGATCCAGTACCTCTCTTCGTCGCCTCACCTTTACCGCGGCCAGATCATGGCTCTTTTAGCTGGAGCAGCAGTTCCCTGGATGGTCAATATTCTGTCCATAACTGGACTGGGCCCCTTTTCCAATGTCGATTTGACATCCTCAGCGTTCAGCCTCTCTGGCCTGATTGCCACATGGGCGCTACTGCACTTTGGGCTGCTCGATATCATCCCCATTGCCCACAGCACCGTTGTAGAGAGCATGAGGGACGGGGTGATTGCACTTGATGTCCAGAACCGCATAGTGAACCTCAATCCCGCTGCAGAGAATATTCTTGGGCATTCTGCCTCGGAGCTGCTAGGCCGGCCTGCAACCGAGGTCTTCTCCATGTACTCAAATCTGGCAGAGCTCTATAAAGATGCCATTGATGCTCACGCCGAGATTGGGGTGGGAGAAGAGGGCTCAAAGCAATGGTATGACTTAAGGATCCTGCCTCTGAAAGACAGCCGCAACAGCACAAGAGGCAGGCTGGTCGTCCTCAGCGATATTACAAAGCGCATCTCTGCTGAGAACCAGATGCGCTGGAATGAGGCACTGCTGAGGTCTATGGCGGAGAACTCACCTCTGGCGTTCTACGTGGTCGATAACCGCACAGATTCCATACTCTACTTCAACCACATCTTCTGCAAAATCTGGGGGATAGAGAACCTGGAGTCAGAGATGAGACGGGGGGACCTCAAAAACGGCGATATAGTATCAATCATCCTGCCGCTTGTAAGAGACTCGCAGGCCTTTAGTGCCACATGCAAGTCCCTCTCCGATGAAAGCAACCGATCTATCATCGAAGACGAGATTCCTTTTGCAGACGGCAGGATCATCAGGCGCTTTTCTTCTCAGATCACAGACTCAAAGGATCTCTACTTTGGCAGGCTTTACATCTTCGAGGATGTGACAGAGCGAAAGCGTACCGAGGAGGCCAAGAGTGCACTTCTGGCTGCCATTCCAGATATGATGTTTCGGCTCAGCTCTGAGGGAGTCTTCCTGGATTTTAGTGCGCACAAGGAGGAGTCACTGTTAGCTTTGCCCGGCTTTTTCCTTGGAAGAAATATATCCGAGGTCCTGCCCGGCGATCTCGCTGATGTGACCAAGTCCTATGTGGATAAGACACTTGAGACCGGGGTGATGCAGACCTTTGAGT
>DATMZB010000393.1:0-3124 GCA_035560655.1 Methanotrichaceae archaeon
GCTTAAATAATTTCTTTAACATAGGCGTCCGCAGTATCTCGCTTTGCTCCCTGAGCCGCAATCATCTCCCCAAGCAGGCCTATGGACAGGAACTGGAGCCCGATGAATATCAGCAGTATCGATAGCAGTAAAAGAGGCCGCCCGCCTAAAGCGATACCATCAATGTATTTCAGCATAACCAGGTACAGTCCGATACAGAGCCCGGCTGATAACGAGGTGATCCCGGGTATGCCAAAGACATGGAGCGGCCTTGTAGAGTACCCGATGAGAAACTTCACAGTTATCAGATCCAGGAAACCCTTGAAGATCCTGGAAAACCCGTACTTAGACCTGCCGGACCTTCTGGGATGATGGACCACCTTTATCTCTGCAACCCTGAAGCCGTGCCACTGTGCAAGCGCCGGTATGTACCTGTGCATCTCACCATAAAGACATATGCTCTTTAAAAAATCTCTTCTGTAAGCCTTAAAGCCGCAGTTGAAGTCGTGAATCTTGACTCCAGTGATCTTGGAAGAGAGCTCATTGAATATCCTGGACGGCAGCCTCTTTGTCAGCGGGTCTTTTCGATCATATTTCCAGCCGCTGACCAGATCATAGTCTTCCTCAAGCTTCTTTATGAACCTGGGTATCTCACTTGGATCATCCTGAAGGTCCCCATCCATGGTGATGACTATATCGCCTTTTGCATACTTGAAGGCGATATTGAGGGCAACAGACTTGCCAAAGTTTCTTCTCAGCCTTATTATCTTTATCCTATTATCTTTCTGCCGGATTTCCTTCAATGCATGGAAGGTGCCGTCAGTTGATCCATCATCGATGAAGAGGATCTCGTAATCACACCCCAGCGAGGCTAAAACAGCATGAAGATCGTGATAAAGATCAGCAATGTTCCCCTCTTCGTTATATGCTGGAATTACGACGGATAACTCCCGCCCGGCGACACATGATTCAGTGCAAACCAGAACTTCATGATACGCGGGAGCTGAGACTGATAATCCAAGGCCCATCTGTTATACCCCTCCACATCTTCCTAAATGTCACCCCAGTATAAAGCTATGCTAAATAAGCTTAAACATGACATCAATCATGCCATCCGTTGCTGAGGTACCAGCTGTTCGCAAGCATTAGATCCTTTGGAGTTCCGACATCTATGTGCACGCCGTCGATCTTCTTGTAAAGAACTCTTCTTCCGTCATCGACCATTGCTTTAACAGAATCAGTGAGCTGAAGCTCGCCCTTATGCCCTGGCTTTGTCCTCCTGATGGCGTTGAATATCTCAGGCTCAAAGATGTACATCCCCATAGCCCCAAGCCTGCTTGGTGCGCTTTCAGCCGTCGGCTTCTCGACTATATCAGAGATCCTGTTCCCGGATGGCGTGATTATCCCATGTCTTGTGACGTCCTCCACCTCGGCCACGCCGAGAGTTGCATCTGCACCCTCTCTCGTATGGTATGCGATCAGATCGCCCAGGAATGACTTGGGATGGAAGAAGTTATCGCCTAGAACCACTGCAAAGCTGCCGCTGATGACATGCTCCGCAGAGAGCACTGCATCTGCAAGCCCTCGCCTCTCATCCTGCACAACGTACGTGAGCCTCACACCAAAGCGCCGCCCTGAGCCCAGATAGTCCGATATCCCGTGCTTGTGAGGGCTTATGACGATTGCTATCCTCTCTATCCCCGCCATGCACATGGCCTTTAAAGCGTGCTCTATCACAGCGCACTCGCCAACCGGAAGCAGCTCCTTTGGTATGGCATTTGTGAAAGGCCCCAGGCGTGTGCCCGCACCAGCAGCAGGTATCAACCCTTGCATAACATCACCAGCAGATGCCCTCTACACCTCTGCACCTGAGCATCTTTCGCCCTTCTATGATCACCCTGGCCCTCATGAGATCGAACTCTTTATCAAGCTCTCTGAACTCAGGCCACTCTGTCATGATCAGACAGGCATCTGAACCACTCAGCGCCTCTCTGGCACTCGTACAGTATTCGATATCCGGAAAGATCCTGCCCATACATCCGGCCGCCACAGGATCATAAGCCCTGACCTCCGCCCCCCTCTGCCTCAAAGCTTCTATGACAGGAATTGCCCTGGACTCCCTTACATCATCGGTATCGTTCTTGAACGCCAGCCCAAGAACTGCAACCGTCTTTCCGCTAAGGTTGCCTGCTCTTTTCTCGAGCAGCTCCACCATACGTAGAGGCTGGCGATCATTCACCTCCTGTACCGACCTGAGAATCGCCGGATTCTCCCCAAGATCGTCCGCAATCCTGATGAGAGCCGAGATATCCTTAGGCAAACAGCTCCCGCCAAAGCCTGCACCTGCATTCAGAAAGCTGGTGCCGATCCTGCTGTCCATTCCTATGCCAGACATTACCCCGTGAACATCAATGCCCAGCCTCTTGCAGATGTTCCCTATCTCATTTGAGAACGATATTTTGGTCGCGAGAAATGCGTTGGAGGCATATTTGATCATCTCTGCTGAAGTAAGATCGGTCCTGAGGACAGGGGCGTCTATCCCGAGATAGACGGACTCTATCAGATCTCCAGCAGCCTTATCCCGGGACCCGATGACTATCCTGTCCGGGTGCATGAAATCATGGACCGCCCGGCCCTCTCTGAGGAACTCAGGGTTGACCGCAAACCCGATTGCTCCATCATCTCTATGAGACTCTTCGAGGACCGCCGGCATAACGCAGCTCTGTGTTGTGCCAGGAGGGACTGTGCTCTTGACTGCAACTACATGATGGCCTGTATCGTCTTGCAGTGCCCTGCCTATAGATCTGCTCGCAGATTCAACCATGGAAAGGTCGGCACTGCCGCTCTCTGTTTTGGGCGTTCCCACGCATATGAAAACCAGCTCTGAACCGGCCACGCCACCATAATCTGTCCTGGTCCGGAGACTCTTTCCTGCGTGCTTCGATAGCAGATACTCCAGGCCGTTCTCATATATCGGGGAATTGCCGGAGTTTATGGCATTCGCCCTGCCAGCGTCGATCTCTATAAGATCTATGGAGTGACCAAGCTCTGCTAGACAGATCGATGAAACCAGCCCGACATAGCCACCACCCACAATAGATACGCGCATTATACCAAAGCCAATATCTCAAGTCCTTATATACTT
>DATMZB010000394.1:0-4762 GCA_035560655.1 Methanotrichaceae archaeon
ACTGGAGCCCGATCAATTCCCCTGTCTTAAACCCGGACGGCACTCTTGCCTACATCCTTCACCGCGTCGAGAACGTCACAGAGTACGTACTGCAAAAGCAACAGGGAATCGAGGAGGCAAAGCTGACCGATGCTCTGCGGGAGCGAGCCGTCCAAATGGAGGCGGATCTCTATTCCAGGTCCCACGAGGCGGCAAAATCGAGCACCAAGCTAAAGGCCGCCAATGAGGAGCTGGCCAGGCATCGTGAGCACCTTGAGGTCCTGGTCAAAGAGCGCACCGCCCGGCTCGTTGAGGCAAACGTGCAGCTTCAGGCGGAGATTGCAGAGCGCCGAAAGGCTGAGGAGGCACTAAAGACCAGCGGAGAGCAAGCGAGAGATCAATCGGCGCGTTTACAGGCTGTTTTAGATGCAGCTCCAGCTATTATTTGGACCGCTCTTGATCCAGAGTGCAGGAACATATCGGGGAACCGTGCCGCGTACGAGTTTTCGCGTGTGTCAGAGGGGGCTGATATGTCAAAGACGGGGTCTGAGCCTGAGCGGCTTGCACACTACCGTATCTTCAAAGATGGCATTGAACTGGCACCGGAAGAAATGCCGATCCAGCGTGTAGCGGCATCAGGACATGAGATCAATAACTGTTCCCTGGATTTCCGCTTCGATGATGGTACAGTCCGCTCAGTGCTGGGCAATGTAAGGCCGATACTCAATTCCAAAGGACAGATGAGTGGCGCCGTCGCAGCCTTCATGGACATCACCGAGCATAAGAGGGCAGAAGAACGCCTGGCGTATCAGGCCAATTTGTTCGCGAATATCACTGACGTAATCTATTCTACCGACGAGCAATTAAGGCTCACCTCCTGGAACCATGCTGCAGAAAAGGTGTACGGGTGGAAGGAGGAGGAAGTCCTGGGAAGGAGCGTCGTCGAAGTGACCGGCTCAAGGTTCGATCCCGAAATGAGGTCCAGATTGGCCGGTGTCCTGGCGGAAACAGGGTCGGTCACGACGGAGATCGAGCACACGACCAAGACTGGAAAGCGTGTCATTTTTGAATCTAAGACCATGATTATACGTGATGCCGGGGGAAAGGTAGCCGGCTTCATTGCTGTTAACCGCGACATCACACAGCGCAAGCGGGCCGAGGAAGCGCTGCGAGAAAGCGAGATGCGCTTGTGCTCGGTGCTGGACAACTCCCGGGATGTGATTTATCGGCTGAACCTTCGAACCGGCAGTTACGAGTACATCAGCCCGTCATGCGAAACGATGGTGGGTTATTCACCTGATGAATTAATGGCGCTGGATCATGATACGTCTCTGGCGATGATTCACCCCGACGATCTGCCTGCTATGCGGGCGGCGTTGGCGCGCTTTGAGGATGCTGGCATTGGAGAGCTGGAATACCGTCAACAGACCAAAAACGGCGACTACCGATGGGTTTCCAATCACATGTCCCTTATCAAAGACAGCTCCGGCCAGCCGCTATATCGAGACGGCAACATCCGCGACATCACACAGCGCAAGCTGGCGGAGGAGGCGTTGTTGGAAAAAGATGCCAACATGCAAGCTTTCTTTAACGCCATAGCTGAGTCGTTGATCTTAACGGACAGCGCAGGAATAATCCTCGCCATCAATGAGACGGCAGCTCAAAGGCTGGGCAGGAACGCCGGAGATGTAGTAGGTACACGCTTATATGATCTGCTGGGTGATGCAGCGCCGGGGAAAAAGGCCTGGGCGGATGAAGTGCGCAGGACCTGCAGGCCGGTAAGCTTCGAGGACGTCCGGAACGGAAGGATTGTGGATCAGACCATTTACCCGATCTTATCAGAGGATGGAAAGATCGCCAGGTTCGCAATATTTGGCCAGGACATCACAGAGCGCAAGCGGTCAGAAGAAGAGCTTCGGTACCATGCAGGCCTGGTCGATAACGTCTCGGATGCTATCATTTCCACTGACAGAGATCTGAAAATTCGCAGCTGGAACAAAGCTGCAGAGCGGATATACGGCTGGCAGGCGAATGAAGTTGTTGGCCTGATGGGATCTGACATTCTACAGACAACATTTCCTGTAGAGCTTAACCGAGAAGCCATCGCCAGGGACATCTTCGAAAAAGGTGGTTGGGAAGGGGAGCTCATCCAGAGGACAAAAGACGGCAAAGACATCACTGTGCATGCCAGGAGCATGGCGCTCAAGGATGAAGCTGGCGATGTAATTGGGGGAGTTTCGATTAGCAGCGACATCACTGAGCGCAAGAAGGCCGAGAAGGAGATAGAGCACCTCGCCTCATTCCCTCAACTGAACCCAAACCCCGTCCTGGAGCTGGACTCCTCAGGCAGGGTCTCTTTTGCCAACTCAGCCACATCGAATGTCCTTGGAGAGCTTTGTCTGGACTGCGCCTCGGCCTTCTTGCCTGATGACCTGGATGCGATACTGAACTCCCTCAGGAAAGGAGAGGATGAGACATTCTATAGAGAGGTAAAGATAAAGGACAGAATATATGGCGAGGGCATATATCTGTCAAAGAAACTGGGTGTCGCCAGGATCTATGCCAGTGAGATCACCGAGCGCAAGCGGGCAGAGGAGGCGCTGAAGAAAGCCAGGGATGAGCTTGAGCTGAGAGTCAGGAAGAGAACCGCAGATCTGGCAAAAACCAATGAAGAGATGATGAAGGCCAAGGAAGATCAGGAGGTAATTAATGAGGAACTCCAGGTGGAGCTGGAGCAGCACCAGAAGCTTGAGGCAGAGCTTATCAGGGCTAAGGACCAGGCATTGGAAGCAGTCGAGGCCAAAGCCGCATTCCTGGCCAACATGTCCCATGAGCTGCGAACACCCATGAACGCAGTGATAGGCTTCTCAAGCCTGCTCATGGATGATAGCCTGACCCCTGATCAGAAAGATTACGTAGAGAGGATCAGGATAGGGGGAGAATCTCTCCTGGCCATCATCAACGATATCCTTGATCTCTCCAAGATGGAAAAGAAGAAGGTGGAACTGGAGCACCGGCCACTTAGCCTGCATGCCTTGGTTGAAGAATCTCTGTCCATGGTGGCGCCTGCGGCAGCAGAGAAGGGCCTAAACCTGGCATATACCATTAACTACGGCACGCCTGAGGCGATAGTAGGAGATCTGGGCAGAATTAGGCAGGTTTTAGTCAATTTACTCTCAAACGCTGTCAAGTTCACAGATCAGGGAGATGTGTCTGTGTCCATCTCCTCAAAGGCCGTGGAAAATAAGCATCAGATCCTCTTTACAGTAAGGGACACGGGCATAGGCATACCAGAGGATTTCTTGGACAGGTTATTCCAGCCCTTCAGCCAGGCGGAAGCTTCTATCAGCAGCCAGCGCGGCGGCACCGGCCTGGGCCTGGCCATAAGCAAGAGGCTTGTGGAACTCATGGGAGGCAAGATCAGGGCTGATTCTATCCCAGGAGAGGGCTCAACATTCAGCTTCACCATAGAGGCAGAGGCCGCCCCAGGAGAGATCGCGGATTCAGAGATGCCGGCTAATGCTGCCTATGAAAACCTGGCTGACAAAAAGCCCATGAGAATCCTTGTGGCCGAGGATGTCCCTTCAAACCAGAAGGTTATAGTGGAGATGCTGAGGCGCATGGGCTACAGGGCAGACATGGCAGCCGACGGACGGGAAGTCCTGCAGGCACTCGAACTCCTGCCTTACGACCTGATCTTAATGGATGTCAAGATGCCAGAGATGGATGGCCTGGAGGCGGCACGCCAAATACGCAAACGCTTTCCTGCCGAGAAGCAGCCCAGGATAATAGCCATCACTGCCTATGCTCTTGAAGGTGATAGAGAGAAATGCCTGGAGGCGGGAATGGATGATTATATTGCCAAGCCCGTTAAGAAGGATGACCTGGCGGCGCTCCTGCGCAATATTACACCCCATCGGGATGAAGATTAGGGCTTGAAGCGATCCCTTTGGAACAGTGCGCTATGCCCTTTACTTCTGGAGACGACTGCCCATGCCAAGCAAACAGGAAGCGCAGAGCTTTTCAGAACAGTCGTCCCCAAAAACGCAGGGCATTTGTATTAACCCAATGGCAGAGCCTGGCAGATCTTTGACCCAGCACTAAAGAAAAAAGCGTGATGCCTGCGAGCTTATCTGCAGCCGCAAGACCTGGTCATGGATGGATAGCCCTTGGCGAACTCATTGTTGACCTTGACCACGTCCTCATTGAAGTCCTTGAGGTGCTCTGGCACCGGCCCCAGCTCATCGGCCCTGTTCTGGGAGTCTATCACGGCACCATGGGGCACGTACTTCCCGTCCTTGAGCCTGATTCCTATGACCACTGCTCCGTGGCCTACGAAGCACTTGCATCCCATTGTCGAGGCGTGGACGACTGAGTTGAACCCTACAAAGCTCTCATCGCCCATTGCACAGGGGCCGTGGACTATGGCTCCGTGGGCTATGCTCACCTTATTGCCGATCTGGATCATGGACCCAAGCAGGCCGTGGAAGACTGAGTTGTCCTGGACGTTGCAGTCATCTCCAATTATTATGGGCGTGGCCTCGTCAGCCCTAAGAGATACTCCAGGTGCTATGTAGGTCCTCTCTCCAATCCTGACGTCTCCTATGAGGGTGGCAGAGTCGTCTACGTAGGCTGTGGGGGCCACTGTGGGCATCTTCTCCTCGCCGTTCCAGGAGGTTTTTGGGTTCTTCTTCAACATACTCCTCTCACCTCGTCGGATATTTGTTATCCTGCTTAAAAGAGATTGCCATCAAAATTAGTACATATTGGCCCGTATTTCTAC
>DATMZB010000395.1:0-3694 GCA_035560655.1 Methanotrichaceae archaeon
GATGCTCACGCCCAGGGACCAAAGGAAGATGCAGCCCCAGACAGCGGTCATTATCCTGTTAGTCCTGATGAAGACGGGATCATCCCAGCGGCTCTTATCGACCTCCAGGCGCGCGTACTGCTCAGTGAAGGGCCGGCCCACGGCCAGGGATATCCAGGTGATCGCAGCCAGGGTCGCATTCAGGAGTATGCCCACATGAGTCATCACAAAGACATTCCTGAGAAGCACTACTGATACCAGGAGAAATGCAAAAAATATCAGAGTGCCCCAGCTTAGGAGAAAGCCTCTTCTCAGATCTTTGTACCCGATAATGATGGACGCAGCCAGACATACCACTATGGCGATCTCGAGCTGTGTCACTGATGTCCCTGCCAGGATTCCAAACAAAATAAATGGTGCAAAGCCCAGTAGTAGACCAAGTATATTCATAGTTTACCTCTTGATGCAATTAGCTGGCCTCAAAACCAACACGAATTTCTTGGCCAGGCAAGCTGACGGCTTTATATTTGGCTTTCCTATTTACATTTTGCCTTCCAGCCATGTTTTATTTTAATCTCTGCTCATAAGTACCTCTACAGGATCGATTGCTATGATGGTGCTGCCTTTGGAGTAGCCGTAGAGATATGTTAACGCCAATGCTCTGTGCATCTGGGGGCGACTGCCGTGGGAGTAGTCATAGAGATCGATTAACACCTATGCCCTGCGTTTCTGGGGACGATTGCCCTCCTCTGGGGGGGGAACATTTATGAAAATATGAAACCTCTGGTCGAGGGCCTTTGATGGATCGATAGCGCATCGCATTGCATTTCAGGGATGTTGGATATATGCGAATCTGGTGCCATCATACTCTTGACTCAGATATGGCTTAGCTGCATAAGTGTTCCCCCCAGAGGGGGTCAGGGGGGCAGTCGCACCCAGAAGTAATGGGCATAGCGCACTGTCCAGGCTTTGCAGGTTACACACAATAATTAAGGAGGCCGGACTGCGAAAGATCTTCAAAGGCCTCAAGACCGATGTCTCCCCTGAGGCCATCTCGCCCGGCTGATATCATACCATATCTTTATGGCTATGACCGGATAAACCAGCCGTCCCGCAAATCGCCGGCATAATTCCGGCCTATACAGGCGGCAACAAAGCTGAGCCAAAGCTCAAATTCACATAGCTGAGCCAAAGCTCAATTCACGCACACGCGAGAGGTATATAGATGAAAGGATCTACAGCACTTAAGCTGATCTCGATTGCAATGTTCCTGGCGCTCTTCTCAGTTGGGGCACTTTGCCAGAGCCAGGCCAGTTCGACTCAAACCGATGAATCTGTAAACGCTTTAACTCAAGTCGTTGAGCCTACAAATAGTTCAACTCAAGTCGTTGAGTCCACAAGCAGTACCGCTCAGGCCATTGAGTCCACAAATAATACAAATGCAGCTGATCTGAATAGCGTCCCAGCAGGGACCAGAGACGTAACTAAGCTTGCCAACCTAAACCAGATATTCACGGCAAACAAGAGCGAAGCCCTCAAGATCTACAATGTCAACCACGCAGGCGACAGCTGGGTGGAGATATACAACTCAGGTATCACCCCCAGGAACCTGACAGGCTGGTCTTTGACAAACAAGGAGAACTCAAAGCTCGTCCTCCCAAAGCTTGATCTGGGCTCCAGATCGAGCATCCGGGTTCACCCCGGAGAAGGAGTGAGCAGCGGCACTGACCTGTACATGAACTCAGCTTCATCCTGGATGGACAGCAGCAGAGATGTGATAACACTGCAGGACACCACCGGCAGGACGATATTCACATACACATACTGACCCTGATGCCAGAAGCATAAGGATTCCAAAGCCAGAGCCCTGCAGCCTTTTTTGGCTGACTTTTTTCATTTTCTGCGCCGACGCATCCCGATGGAATCGATTGCTTTTTATCGGACCTGTACATCATGGTCCACAGGTTGATAACAATGTCTGGATACTGGGACCCGTACATCGAGCGCATGCCCATTGAGGACCTGCGCTCACTCCAGGAGGATAGGCTGAAGTCCATAACCCGTTACGTTTACGATCATTCTCCATTCTACAGGCAGAGATTCCAGGAAGCCGGAGTCACTCCTGACGACATCAAGAGTTTAAGTGATCTTCCAAAGCTGCCTTTTACAAGGAAGGTCGACCTGCGCAACACCTATCCCACAGGCATGTTCAGCCTGCCAAAGAGCCGCGTGGTCAGGTACCACGTCTCCAGCGGCACCACGGGAAAGCCCACAGTTGTGGGATACACCAAGGACGACATAGATACCTGGTCCGAGTCGCTGGCAAGGGCACTGACCTCCATTGGTCTTGGAAGAAACGATACCGTCCAGGTTGGATACGGCTACGGACTGTTCACAGGCGGCCTTGGGCTGCACTACGGCGCAGAGAGGATTGGGGCTGCGGTCCTGCCTACAAGCGTCGGCAACACAGAGCGCCAGATTGAGCTCATGCAGGACCTGGGAAGCACCGCCATCGCCTGTACGCCTTCATACTTCCAGCACATGATAGAAGTGGCAGAGAAGATGGGGGTAAACTTCCGCGATGATACAAAGCTCAGGACGGGAATATTCGGTGCCGAGCCGTGGTCTCTTGAGACCAGGAAGAGGATTGAGGAAGCCTCTGGCATAAACGCCTACGATATCTACGGCACAAGCGAGATCTCCGGACCCCTGTGTACAGAGTGCCAGCAGAAGAACGGCATACATATCTGGGCAGATATGTTCCTATTGGAGACCATAGACCCAAAGACGGGCGAGCAGGTTGATGAGGGCGAGAGAGGCGAGCTTGTGGTCACAACCATCAACAAGTGGGCTATGCCCCTTATAAGGTACAGGATAGGCGACCTGACAGTCCTCAACAACGAGCCATGCGAGTGCGGCCGCACCCACCCAAGGATAATGAGGATTTTGGGTCGCACCGATGACATGCTCATCATTCGCGGCATCAACGTCTTCCCAAGCCAGGTCGAGTCTGTGCTCATGGACATACCAGAGATTGGCGACCACTGGCAGATCATAGTTGGAAGGAAGGGGCCGCTTGATGTCATGACCGTCAAGGTGGAGGTCACTCCAACCGGCTTCTCTGATAAGATCGGAGACCTGATGGTTCTGAAGAAGAGAGTCGCAAAAGAATTAAAAGCTGTGCTGAACATCGCAGCTGATGTAGACCTTGTCGAGCCTGGGACCATTCCCCGCTCAGAGGGCAAGGCCAAGAGGGTAATAGACAACCGGAAGGTGTGATAATATGGCAGAGATTAAGCAGATCTCCCTTTTTGTGGAGAACAAGCCTGGAAGGACGGCCAAGGTCTCAAAGACTCTCTCTGATGCTGGAGTGAACATCCGGGCCATGACCATAGCAGAGGCCGGCGACTTCGGGGTCATCAGGATGGTTGTGGATAACCCTGATAAGGGCTACAAGGTCCTGCACGACAGCGGCTTTACGGTCTCGGCTACAGATGTCCTTGCAGTTGAGATGAGGGACTCGCCTGGCGGGCTGTACGAGATAGTCAATACGCTGGGAGAGAACAAGATCAACATCGACTATGCCTATGCCTTCGTCACAGCCAAGGCTCAGAGGGCCATGCTCATTGTGCGCGTGGACGACATACCGGGTGCCAGAAAGGCTCTGGGCGCAAAGGGCATAAAGATCGCATCCGAGGAAGAGATACAGAAGATC
>DATMZB010000396.1:0-3237 GCA_035560655.1 Methanotrichaceae archaeon
CTATCAATTACTCCAAGAATGTTGGTGATTATATGCTTCCAGGTTTAGGAGGACTTGGCGGGAGGGGCATGAGCCCCAAGAAGATGAAGGGCATGCTAAAGAGCATGGGCATAGATATAGATGAGCTCGAGGGCGTCAAGGAGGTCATAATCAAGATGCCCGATAAGGAGATCATCATAGAAAATCCGTCTGTTGCAATAATGGAGGCCCAGGGGAACAAGACCTTCCAGATCTCCGGCGATGTCAAGGAGAAGTCCCTGGGTCCTGTAATACCCGATACGGACATAGAGCTGGTCGTTGCCCAGACCGGGGTTGAGCCAGAGCAGGCCAAGGCTGCACTGGAAGAGGCAAAAGGCGACCTCGCTGCAGCCATATTGAAGCTTGCAAAATAAGGGCTGGCAAAATAAGGATAAGAGGTGGCAGGCTCAGGCCTGTTTTCTGTGAGACCGAAGAGAGAATCTGAGGCGGATCCAAAACCAGGATCAAGGGACCCGGCATGCCCGGCCATTCACGATCCTGTGTATGGAGCTATCAGCCCTGATGAGCTGGAGTGGCAGATCATCCTCTCCAGGCCGATGCAGAGGCTAAAAGGCATAAAGCAGCTCGGACTCGTGGATACCATCTACCCGGGCGCCAACCACACCAGGTTCGAGCACAGCATAGGCACAATGCATATCGCCGGGAGGATCGCCGGTCATCTCGGCCTTGGGCCTGAGGCCGTTTCCAAGGTCAGGCTGGCAGGGCTGATGCACGACCTGGGTCACTCTGCATTCTCTCACGCAGTTGAGGGCGTGCTCTCCAGAAACCCCGATATCCAGCCCTCGGCATCAGGCATCAGGATCTGCAGGCACGAGGACTTCACAAGGCAGATCATACTGGCTCATGACTTCGGCATGGAGGCTCTGGCGCTGGCAGAGCGAGACTTCGGTGATGTGGATAAACTCTTTTCCGAGATTGCTGATATTGCCCGTGGAGGGTTTCAGCCTCTGGGCCAGCTGATATCCAGCGACCTGGATGCTGATAGAATCGATTTTCTTCTCAGGGATTCCCATCATACCGGAGTCAGCCTGGGACTTGTAGACATAGACCAGATCATTCAGGCCCTGGCCGTATCCGGAGGACGTCTGGTGCTGGCAGGCGCAGACGGCTACAGGTCAGAGATGTCCATCACCGCAGCAGAGTCTATGCTCGTGGCCAGGGCCCATCATTACAATGCCCTGGTCCACCATCCTCTGGTCCAGTCAATGAGGTCCATGCTTCTGTACGCCCTGGAGTCGGTGCTCGAGAAGATGGAGCCCGAGGAGGCCAGGTCAGAGACGGCACGCTTCTTCACGGATTATAATGACTCTGATCTCATCCTCTTCATAAGCGAGAGGGGCGATGACCAGGTGCTGGAAACGCTTCGCCGCATAAGGAACGGCCGGCAGTATCCGCTCATTGCCAGGTTTGATCACAGAACCCTGCCCCCAGGCACGAGGATGGCCATCTCCACCATATCCAGGAACGGCCGTGCCAGGAAGATGTTTGAGAGGGGCCTTGGAAAGAAGTACAGGTCTCTGGTGGATATATCAGCCGGCAGCGGAGTGCCAAGGTCCATACGCACCGAGGACGGGGACTTCCTCTATGATGAGTCTGCCCTGGCCGCGGGTCTCATAAAATCCCTGACCAGGCAGATAACACTCTCCTTCTTCTCAGACTCTGAAGAGGAGATCTCACTTGAGGAGGTCAAGGATCTGGCATTCAGGCTTCTGGGCTTCATAAGAGAGGAGAGCTATCTGCCCATTGAGGGGCTGCTGATCCTGTTCTACTCCCTCCACAAAATGCTTTTCGAGACATATGGCCAGAGGATCCTGGTCCCAAGGATCAGGAACATCACCTGGCTATACAGGACGGTATCCAGGCTCAGGGCCCACGGCCATAACGGAGTTTCCGGCCTCTTTGACTACAGCTTCCATGAAGACTATGGGTTTCCCTACAGCGAGAGGCTCTTTGAGGATATTCAGATCCTGGTGGCCATGGGCATGATCTACCAGGACCTGAGGCACTATGAGGTCGGAGGCAGGTGGAAGCAGCGCTATGAGTATATGCTCACATCAGAGGGGCTGGATTATGCCGAGTCGGTCGCCGGATCGTACCGGCCCGAGGCTGATCTCGTTTTGGATCAGCTCAATATGGAGCGGCACAGCATTCCTTATGACATGGTAAGCATGCTCGCCACGAGGTACTCCGGGGCGAGGAGGCAGGAGAAGGCATGAGTCACAATCCGGACCCGGATCATGACGGCCCTCAATCCGACAAGCAGCCGAGCCATGATGAGATCGAGGAGAGGCTAAACAAGGTTTTGATTGAGATAGCCGGGCTTCAGGACAGGATTTGGGACGAGATGGAGGAGCAGAGCAAACAGTCCAGGCTCACCCCCGAGCTGGAGGAGTTCGCACGCAAGGTTATGGATGATGTGTCCTGCTGGATAGACCAGTGCACAGCGGCATCTGAGTCGCCTCCAGTATTGCTGAGGCGGATGGAGGTTCAGCTCTCCAGGCTGAAAAAAGTTCTTGAGCTGATTGGAAAGGGAGATGGCAAAAGCCTCCAGTGAAAGCGCTGCTAAAATAAGACGATTTTACCGCTCAGCGTCTCTCACCATCTCTAAAATTATGAGGTATCATGAGAAAAATAACCGTGTTTGAAAATGTATCGCTTGACGGCTATTTTGCAGGGCCAAACGGTGAGATAGACTGGTTCGTCGCCGAGCCGGGCGGCCAAGCGGAATTGGATGAATTTGCAGCTGATTCGATTAAATCCACGGAGATGCTCCTGTTTGGCCGCGTGACGTATGAGCTCATGGCAAGCTACTGGTCAACTGCAGATGCTATGAAGAGTAATCCCGTCGTCGCTGAAAGAATGAACAATCTTCCCAAGATCGTCTTTTCAAGGACGCTCGATGACGTCAAATGGCAAAATACTAGGCTTGTGAAAGGCAATATTGAGGAAGAAATAAAGAAGATGAAATGCCAGCCTGGGGGAAACATGGCGATAATGGGCAGCGGCAGTATCGTGTCCGCGCTTGCCCAGCTTGGATTAATAGATGAATACAGCATCATGGTGAACCCTGTTGTCTTAGGCGCAGGCAGGTCTGTGTTCCAGGGCGTCAGGGACAGGCTTCATCTGAAGCTGCTGGAAACGAGGACGTTTAAGAATTCGGGGAACGTTTTATTGAGTTATCAGTTTGTGAAGTAAAGT
>DATMZB010000397.1:0-8369 GCA_035560655.1 Methanotrichaceae archaeon
ATCTATGCAGTTCCTCGCGAATGGCGCGGCTCATTACGGTGAGCCGGGGATATTCATGGCCTTCGAAGAGAGCGAAGACGAGCTGGCCAAAAACTTCGCCTCTCTGGGCATAGACTTGAAAGATCTCACTGCCAGAAACAAGGTGCTGGTGGATTATGTATACATCGACAGCAGCGAGATCCTGGAGACCGGCGAGTATGACCTGGAAGGGCTGTTCATCCGCCTGGGAAACGCCATCGACTCCATTGGAGCCAAGAGAGTGGTGCTGGATACCATAGAGGTCCTCTTTTCAGGGTTTCAAAACGAAGCAATACTCAGGTCCGAGCTGCAGAGGCTTTTCAGGTGGCTGAAAAGTAAAGGCGTGACTGCCGTAGTCACTGGCGAGCGCGGCGAGAAATCTCTGACCAGGTACGGCCTTGAGGAGTATGTTGCTGACTGCGTCATCCTCCTCGATGCCAGAATGGAAGAGCAGATCGCCACACGCCGCCTCAGGATAGTCAAGTACAGAGGCTCAAGGCACGGCACCAATGAATACCCGTTCCTGATAGAGAACGACGGCATCTTAGTCATGCCGATCACCTCCCTGGGTCTGGAGCATATAGCCTCCACTGAGAGGATTTCGACAGGCATTGAGCGCCTGGATACTATGCTTGGAGGAGAGGGATACTACCGCGGCAGCAGCATACTCGTCACAGGCACAGCCGGAACTGGAAAGACAAGCCTTGCAGCCCATTTCACAGATGCGGCATGCAAGCGTGGCGAGAGATGCCTCTACTTCGCCTTCGAGGAGTCACCCAGCCAGATCATCCGCAACATGAAGTCCATAGGCATCAACTACGAGCCCTGGACCCAGGCGGGCCTGTTGCAGATTCATTCCATGCGTCCCATGGCCTTTGGCCTGGAGATGCATCTGGTGTCAATGCTGAGCCTGATCGAAGATTTCCAGCCAAAAGTAGTGGTCTTCGATCCCATATCCAACATGACCAATGTGGGCACGGCATCGGATGTCAAGTTCATGCTCACGCGACTTATAGATTACCTGAAGACCAAAGGAGTCACTACTCTTTCCACCAGCCTGATCGATAGCGAACATGAAACACAGGCAGGCCAGGGCATCTCATCCCTGATGGACACATGGCTAAGGCTCAGCTACATTGAGAGCGGCAGCGAGCGCAACCGCGGGATATCTGTGGTCAAGTCACGCGGCATGAGGCACTCCAACCAGATCCGCGAGTTCATGCTGACAGATCATGGCGCTGAGCTGAGGGACGTCTATCTTGGTCAGGAGGGCGGGCTCCTCATGGGCACTGCCAGGGCTGCACAGGAGGCGAAGGAGCTGGCGGACTCAGTTTCACACAGGCAGGAGATGGGACGCAAGAAGAGAGAGCTGGAAAGAAAGATCAAATCTCTCGATGCCGAGATAGCTTTGCTGCAGTCAGATTTTCAGTCCGATAGGGAAGAGCTGGACAGGATTGTTGCCGAGGAAGAGAGCAGAGATGAGGCTCAGGCTCAAAGCCGAGATGAGATGGCGCAGCTTCGAAGGGCAGATGGTGCAAAGCCATTGCCTGGTTAAAGATTTAGAGGAGCGTTAAATGGATGATCGCGATTTAGACCGAACAGAAGCAGCATTGTCTGTTGCTTCTGTCTATAATTTAAAGCTCTATGTAGCAGGCCATTCCGGGAAGTGCCAGACGGCATTATCCAATCTAAAGAAGATCTGCAATGAGCAGCTGGCTGGCAAGTGCCGTATTGAGGTTGTAGATCTTCTGGATAGCCCAACCCTTGCCAGGGACAACCAGATCATCGCCATTCCCACTCTGGTGAGAAAGCTTCCCACGTCAGAGAGAAGGGTCGTTGGAGACCTATCCAACACCAAGCGCGTCCTGTCGGGCCTTGACCTGCGCCCGTCAGGAAAGAAGGCCCGTGTCTTATGAACTATCTGCCTGAGGCGGAGGCTGACATCAGACCTGAGGCCGATACATCCGGGCATAGAAACCGGATGGCAGGTAATGAGCCATTATTTAAGCAACCAACGGCACGACTGGCCCAACATGTTTATACATTGGTGATAGTCCAGCATGCGGCCCTGATTCCTGGGGTAAAAGGAAAAAGTTTTGAGATGATTTCATGATTGAAAGAGGCAGTACAAAAATCCCGAATAGGCAGCTGGAAAAGTCGCCTACAGGGATCTCGGGCCTGGACGATATAACTGATGGAGGACTTCCCAAAGGCAGACCTACGCTGGTATGCGGCAATGCAGGCTCGGGAAAGACATTGATGTCCATGCAGTTCCTGGCCCAGGGTGCCATGCAATATGATGAGCCTGGGGTCTTCATGGCCTTTGAAGAGAGCGAAGAGGATCTGGCCAAGAACTTTGCATCCCTGGGCATAGATCTGAATGATCTCTCAGCCAGGAACAAAGTCATTGTGGATTACGTGCACATCGATAGCAATGAGATCTTAGAGACTGGCGAGTACGACCTTGAAGGCCTTTTCATACGTCTTGGAGGCGCCATCGATTCCATCGGAGCCAAGCGCGTTGTGCTGGACACAATAGAGGTCCTCTTTTCAGGGTTTCAAAACGAGGCTATACTGCGGTCTGAGCTTCGCAGGCTTTTCAGGTTCCTTAAAGATAGAGGCGTCACGGCCGTAGTGACAGGCGAGCGCGGCGAGAAATCTCTGACCAGGTTCGGCCTTGAGGAGTACGTTGCTGACTGCGTCATAGCTCTGGATAACAGGATGGAAGACCAGATCTCCACCCGTCGCCTGAGGATAGTCAAATACAGAGGCTCAAAGCACGGCACAAACGAGTATCCTTTCCTGATAGAGGAGGATGGCATCTCAGTTCTTCCAATCACATCACTGGGGCTTGAGCACATCGTCTCAGATGAAAGAGTATCCAGCGGCATAGAGCGCCTGGATACCATGCTTGGCGGAGAGGGATACTACAGGGGCAGCAGCATACTCGTATCAGGAACCTCTGGCACTGGCAAGACCAGCTTTGCAGCGCAGTTCGCCAATGCGGCCTGCGAGCGTGGCGAGCGCTGTCTTTACTTCGCCTTTGAGGAATCGCCAAGCCAGATCATTAGAAATATGCGCTCCATAGGCATCGATCTTGAACCATGGACCCAGGCAGGCCTATTGAAAATCCATGCCTCGCGGCCCATGGCCTTCGGGCTGGAGATGCACCTGATGGAGATGCGCAAGCTCATAGATGATTTCTTGCCAAGATCTGTGATCATAGACCCCATCACCAACCTGACCAGCGTTGGCACCAGGAGCGATGTTAAGGTCATGCTGACCCGCCTGATCGATTACTTGAAGACTAAAGGAATCACCGCCCTCTGTACCAGCCTTACTGGCGCAGATAGAACTACGAA
This sequence comes from Methanotrichaceae archaeon, assembly GCA_035560655.1. GTDB lineage: Archaea > Halobacteriota > Methanosarcinia > Methanotrichales > Methanotrichaceae > DATMZB01. Next base: position 3,381 of record DATMZB010000397.1, read on the forward strand.
CTACCAGACTGAGCAGGGCATATCATCCCTGATGGACGCCTGGCTCGACCTGCAGTTCTTAGAGAGCGACAGCGAGAGAAACAGGGGGCTATCTGTGGTGAAGGCCCGTGGCATGGCACATTCCAACCAGACTAGAGAGCTCATCTTTACCGAAAACGGCGTGGTCCTCAGGGATGTCTATCTTGGACCGGCTGGCGGCCTCTTAATGGGCACATCCAGGGCGGCGCAGGAGGCCAGGGAGAGAGCAAATGTTTCGGCCAATGAGACCGAGGCGGGATTAAGGAAACGTGAGCTGGAGCACAAGCTAAAAGCTCTGGATGCCCAGATAGCAGCCCTGCGCTCTGAAGTCGCCACCGATGAAGGGGAGCTGGAGAAGATACTTTCGGGAGAGGGTCTCATGGACGAGGTCCAGGCTCAGAACCGCAATGATATGGCCCGGTTGCGTAAGGCCGATGTCTCCAATAGCTAAGCGAGGATGAAAGCAGATGGCGAATGAACCAGAGACTGCAGAACAGGACTCGATAGAGATCGGTTCTGTACCGGATGATGAGGGAACCTACATATTGAGGCTCTATGTGGCAGGCCAGACCAAGAAGAGCCTGGCCGCCTTTGCCAACCTGAAAAAGATCTGTGAGGAGCACCTGAAAGGCAGGTATCGGATTGAGGTCGTAGACCTCCTGGAGAACCCGACGCTGGCCAAGGGAGACCAGATCCTGGCAATACCGACACTGGTTAGGAGGTTGCCTCCTCCGGTGAGGAAGATCATAGGTGACCTCTCGAACACTGATCGCGTCCTGGTGGGATTGGATCTACGACCTGCGAAGTGATATTTCTATGAGCACAATTGAGAATACCGACATCAAGGATTCCACTGCAGCCTTTGAGGAAGCCCTGGCTAAAATGGAAGATGGCAAATATGTTCTGCGCCTCTATGTTGCAGGAATGAGCCCCAAATCCGTGCAGGCGATAGGAAATATCAAGGCAATCTGTGAAGAGTATCTGCAAGGCAGGTACAAGCTGGAGATCATCGACATCTATCAACAGCCGGTCTTTGCCAAAGATGGCCAGATAGTGGCAGCTCCAACACTCATAAAAGAGCTTCCTCCACCCTTAAGAAAGCTCATAGGCAGCATGGCGGATACCGATAGAGTCCTGGTTGGAATGGATCTCAGGCATAAGGAATAGCTGAGGACGAGATGAGCTCTGGGGATCCAAAGACACCAGTCGAGGATGTGCAGCCCAAACCGTACCAGGAGCTTCAAAGAGAGATAGAGGAACTTAAGGCCCGCCTGAAAGATGCAGAAGAGCTCACCAGGGCCATAAGCTGCGGCGAAGTGGATGCACTGGTGATCTCAGGGACCCATGAGGAGCAGGTCTTCACACTGAAAGGCGCTGATTATGCCTACCGAATTTTAGTCGAGGCCATGAGCGAGGGTGCCATCACGCTTGGCCAGGATGGCCTCATACTCTACTGCAACCGCCACTTTGCGGATATGCTCAAGGCTCCGCTTGAAAAGGTGCTGGGCAGATCGATCTTCTCAACTATCGAGCCCGAGCATATGGCAGCATTTGAGGCGCTGCTGCAGCAAGGTCAGGGGAGCATGGAGATAGGCATCATTGCAGAGGACGGATGCCATCTTCCAGCCTATGTCTCAGTCAGCTCTCTGCAGCTGGATGAATTCCAGAGAGCCTGGTGTCTGGTCGTAACTGATCTGACAGAGCAGAAGCGAAGTGTTGAGATAGTGGCGGCTGAGAAGCTGGCCCGCTCCATCATAGAGCAGGCTGCAGAGGCCATCATTGTCTGCGATGACCAGGGCAGGATCATCAGGCTCAGCGATGCTGCATCCGAGATCTGCGGCTACAATCCCATCTTCAGGCAATTCGATGAGGTCTTCTCTATCTCACTCGCCTCCGTGGAGGATATGGATAAGAAGATCTCGCCGGTATTCACAGCCCTTCAGGGATCGACTCTTCTGCATGTTGAGGCGAAATTTGAGAGGGATGATGGACAGCTATTCTATCTGCTATTAAATGCCAGCCCGCTCAAGAACGGCGAAGAGAGAATCATAGGCTGTGTAGCGACCCTGGCAGATATCACAGAGCGAAAGCTTATGGAAGAGGAGCTTCGACTTTCGCGCGACCAGCTGGATCTGAGGGTCCGGGAGAGGACCCTGGAGCTGTCCCAGGCCAAAGAAGACCTGGAGGTGATAAATGAGGAGCTCCGGGTGGAGCTGGAGCATCACCTGAAGCTCGAAGTCGAGGTATCCCAGGCCAAAGAAGCTCTGGAAGCATCCAATGTGGAGCTCCAGATAGAGCTGGATGCTCACCAGAAGCTTGAGGGTGAGCTATCCCTGGCCAAACAAGAGCTTGAGGTGACCAACATGGAACTCCAGGCTGAGCTGGATGAGCACAGGAGGCTTGAAGTAGATCTTATCAGGGCCAGAGATGCTGCTGAGGCCTCAGCCAATGCCAAGGCATCATTCCTGGCCAACATGTCACACGAGCTACGTACACCAATGAACGCTGTAATTGGCTACGCAGGTCTGCTCTTAGATGAGACCTTAACTCCCGAACAGAAGGGTTACGCAGAGGGCATCAGGAACGGCGGCGAAGCAATGCTTGCCCTCATCAGCGATATCCTTGACCTGGCCAGGGCCGAGAGAGATAAAGTGGTGCTGGAGTACCAGCCTCTCAACCTCAAGCACTGCATTGAGGAATCGATGAACCTTGTGGCACCTCAGGCTGAAAAGAAGGGCATAAGCCTAGGGATCACAATTAAATACGGCACGCCAGAGGCGATCATAGGAGATCCTGGAAGGATTCGCCAGATACTGGTCAACCTGCTCTCAAATGCGATCAAGTTCACAGATCTTGGAGAGGTATCCGTATCTATCTCATCCAGAGCCATAGATGATAACAAGCAAGGTAACAGGCGCGAGATCCTCTTTGAGGTCAGGGACACGGGCATAGGCATACCAGAGGAGAAGATGGACAGGCTCTTCCAGCCCTTCAGCCAGCTTGAGTACAAAATAAGCCTCAAGCGCGGCGGTGCAGGACTTGGCCTGGTTATAAGCAAGAGGCTTGTGGAACTCATGGGAGGAAGAATCTGGGCAGATTCTATGCCAGGTATTGGGTCTAAATTCAGTTTCACCATTCCTGCAGAGGTCATACCGGGCAGACACCTGGATTTAGGGGAGATGGGCAAAGAGTCCGCCGACATGAACCTGTCAGAGAAGAAGCCGCTGTCAATACTGGTGGCCGAAGACAACCCTTCGAACCAGAGGGTGATCGTAGATATGCTCAAAATCATGGGATATCAGCCTGATGCTGTGGCGGACGGGCGTGAGGTGCTGCAGTCTCTGGAACGCCGGCCTTATGACCTGATCCTCATGGATGTGCGGATGCCTGAGATGGACGGGCTTGAAGCCACGCAGGAGATACGCAGGCTTTGGCCGGCTGCAGAGCAGCCCTGCATCATAGCCATCACAGCCTACGCCATGGAAGGCGATAAAGAAAGGTGCCTTCAGGCAGGCATTGATGGCTATATCGCTAAGCCCGTGAGGCAAAGCGATCTGGCAGAGGCGCTCAGCAAATGTTCTCACATAAGTTAAGACATTTTTGAACCTTACCCCGGGAGAGACTGCATACTCTTACAAATACAGCCGTAGCTATTAGGCTGAGCAATGACCACTGATCAGATCCCCATCAGCAGGTTCTCAATGATCACCAGGATCACTGAGAAGGCGCTTCGCTACTACGATCAGAAAGGGCTGCTGGTGCCTGAGTCAAAGGACCCTTTCACAGGCTACAGGTACTACAGATCGACCCAGCTTGAGAGAGGTGTGAGGATAAAGACCCTTGCCACCATTGGACTGTGCATCGAGGAGATGTTTGCATTCCTGGAGGCTGAGGCCAGGGGCGATTCTCATGCTATTGAAGCCCTGCTGAGGCAGCATCTCTCGAATGTCCAGGAAGAGATCGTTAGGCTGCACAGGATTGAGGCATTGCTCAAACAGAATGAACCTGAGGAGCTGATGAAGATGGCCTTGATAGATCCATCGACAAAAGAAGTGCCACCTATTAGGGTGATGAGCAGAAGAGAGAAGGGCAGCTATGGCGAGACCGTAGGCAGGCTGGTAGGGGAGCTGACGGCGATTGTGTATCAGCCGAGGAACCAGAAGAACCAGGTGAGGGTTTCTGGCCCCCTCATCAGCATCTATCACGACCAGGAGTACAGAGAGCAGGATGCAGACATTGAGGTTGCGCTTCCAATCACAGGCAGGATAGAGGTGGATGATCCCAGGGTTGAGGTAAAGACCCTTCCTTCTGTAAGAGTCCTCTCAGCTGTGCATAAGGGAAGCTATGATACTCTGCATATCACCTACAAGAGCATCTTTGAGCACCTGGTAAAGAACAACATGGAGCTGGAAGGTCCAATAAGAGAGCTTTACCTGACTGATCCAAACAGGACACCTGTCGAAGATCTCCTAACTGAGATACAGGTGCCCATAAGGTGAGATATATGGACCTCAAAAAGATCGTGGCCTGTGGAGTTATTGGCGGCATATGGCTCCTTATGATGACCTTTATATCAAGCTCTGCTGCGGGACTGGTTGCACCCTACAACATGGCAGAGATCGGGGGCATGCGCTCGATAGATGATCCTATAATGTTCCTTTTCTTTGGCTACCCATTCGTCCTCGCCTTCATGGCCTCCCTGGTCTTTGCCTTAACTGGCAGCGCGATTCGAGGCACGGTTATCAACAGGGGAATAACCTTTGGCCTGGTGCTGCTCATGCTTGTGACCATACCCAACCAGTTCGTGATCTATACATCGATGACCTATCCACTGGGTTTCTTTATCTCCAATATCCTCGCCGGGCTTATCGGATTTCCAGTGCTTGGAATTATAATTGCGGCTGTCTTTGAGAGGACAATTTAAAGGCTTATGGTCAAATTATATTTTTTCACATGATGCATAGATTTTGG
>DATMZB010000398.1:0-3762 GCA_035560655.1 Methanotrichaceae archaeon
TATCAGGGTAATGGTTATCCTCTCCGCCCTCCAGGGATGGGTTGTCATTGACCTCTATCACATAGAGGTTGCCGTTGTTCTCCTTTATGTCCACGCCGTAGAGGCCTTTTCCGATTGCGCGTCCGGCCTGGAGGCCCAGCTCAATTACATTTCTTGGGACCTGATCCTCTGGCACGCTCTCCACATCGCAGTACACTATGTGGCCGTTCACTGAGGCCTGTATCTTGAATGTCTCTGAGGGGATTATGTACCTGCAGGCGTAGAGGAGCTGGCCGTTTAGGACGCCGACCCTCCAGTCGTACCTGCTCTCTATGTACTCCTGCACAACTATCCAGTCAGAAAGCTTGAGAAACCTCCTTGCAACCTTCAAGAACTCTGGTGCGGATGAAACCTTCTCCACCCTGGCAGAGAACGAGGTAGAAGGCTCTTTAAGCACCACAGGCGAGCCCAGCTCTTCGAAGATGGACTTGGCAGACTCAGGGTTCACTTCCTTCTTGCTGAGGAACCTGGTCTTGGGCATGGAGACATTCCCCTTCATCAGGTGCATGTACATGTTGACCTTGTCTGCACACACCTGAATAGACAAAGGATCATCTATCACAGGCACGCCGTACAGGCTGGCAATCTTGGCTGCAACGTAGGTGGCGTTCATGGGGTCTGTGTTGGCCCTAATAAACAGCGCATCCAGTTTAGGTATTCTCTTTATGTCCACAGGAAAGATGAACTCTACCGTGTGGCCCATGCTCTCGGCAACGTCACGGCACTTGACCAGTGCTGTCAGCTGCTCGGAGCTGCTAAGTGTCTGTCTGTTGACGAAGATACCTAGTTTACTCACTGCCGTTCACCCTCGTATCCAGAAGATGTTGTAGCATCTCAGTCTCTTCCTTGGATAACTGCGAATATTTTACCGGTGCCAGGGATGATAGATTATATCCAAGATCGTTCTTGACCAGGACTATCTCTACCAGAGGCATCCTGAACACCTCATAAATTTTATCTGCCAGCGACGATACCTTTTCACAGCAATTTATAGTCTTGCCAAAGATAGATACGCACTTCACTACAGTCGAAGAATCCTCTATCTTTTGATAGCAGAACGGATACTTGCCGTGGTTTGTCACATGCTTTATGACCATCTTGGCATTGTCCAGATCCCTCACCACGAAGTGATCAGATGGCGTGGAGAAGTAGTTCAGGCCGTATACGACCGCTGGCAATGAGACATACTGATATGATATTATCCACTCGCAGGTCGGAATGCCGGCAAGCTTTGCCTTCTCCAGGCATATTGGCACTATGTAGGCGTCCAGGACATCGCTGCTGCTTGGCACTGTCTTTATGCCCTCGAACTCGTTCTTGACTATTGTGTAATAAGGCTCTGTCTTGTAGAAATAGCTCTCATTTATTATATATTGAGAGTTATCCTCCTCGAGAGTGTACATGATATCTTTCTTAGGAACGTGTTCTTTCTTACATTTGTTCATTTAGATCATCACCGCTGGACCAACGCCTGCCAAAACAGTCATCTCGAAAAGCCCGCAATCGCTGCCCTCAGGTCCACTCCGGGGCGATGTAACGGACGTTGTTTTTTTAGATACCCAACGGTATCTGCTGAGGCTACGGTGTGGGTCAGAGTCCGTCGCTACTTCATTTTCAGAAATTTGGATCTCCTCAGAGGCCTATAATCTGTTAGTCGTATTTATCCCTGTCGTTCGGATCCTGGATTCAAGAGTTCAAACGGGGGCATGTCTGTATCATTCGTATAGAATATGGCGAGCCTCGTGGTCCCTACGCGATATGGCCTTAGAAATGAACGGCGCATGTTCAATATATGCCTGATGTGTGATCTATATTGCCAGAAGACTGCTGCTCGAAATGGGCATTAGGAGACGCCACGATTTTGTATCATCAGCCATTTAGCTGGCAAAAATTTTTAATAACCCGAATCACATATTAATCAAGGGTTGCAGTGGAGAGACGATGTTCACAGGTCATTTTGCCATCGTCTTTATCCTGGCCAGGGTATTTCTTCAGGTTCCAACCATGGTTCCACCAATAATTGGAGTTAGCTTCCCTGACCTGATCTGGCCGATTCTGGTCTTTGCAACCACCGAAAAGGTCAGGATCGACAAAAACAGCCCTCTTCAAATGCACATCATCTTCGAGAAGTATCCTTACTCTCACTCCCTGGTCCTCACCAGCCTTATTGCTCCCACAGTAGGAATAGCTCTGGCGCTGATGCTTGGGGGGCCCTCTAGCAGCTCTGGTCTTTGCCTTGGGCTCTGAATCCACTGGCTCCTGGACTGGGTAGTCCACCTCAAGGATCTGTATTTTTTAGGGTTTGGCAGGGGATACAGGAAAGCAGAATTGGGATTATAGAGGAACGGCTTCTTGGCCTTCGTGGTGGAGTTCGTCTTCTAAGCGGCAGTTACTATAGCAGTCCTACCACGAAATATTGTGTCAGGAGCACTGCTATTGGGAGGGATATTCCACCTGGTGAACGCCAATATTTTCTTTAGCTTTACTAAAAAGAACCCCTTTGGCACTCTGAACAGATATGCTCTGCTGGCGATGATTGGGTTTGCGCTTTTCATATTCTTTGCATCGGAAAGGTCCAGGCCGGCGAGGCATGCTCGAGATCATGCCTGAATGGAGCAATTTGCTTTGAAAGGCCATTTTGGATAAGCTTTATCCCAGTAGATGTATATCTATGTGATATGAAGGCTCCGGCGGCGAGATTTTTATGAGACACGGAAATGAATATGTAGCCTACCTTTTCTGTCCTGTCTGCTACTGCGTGACAAGGGGGCAACCTAAGGATGGCATATGCCCGAACTGCAGATTGGCTATGTCTAAGACCAAGATGGGCGAAAAAAAATCGGCTTGATATCGCTCACAGCCATGTTAATCTCCAAGGCCTGCTGGATGAGGCATTGGCCATTTGCAGCTGAGAATTGCATCCTTGCATGCCTCTTCTAAAACACTGTCTCAATCCCTGGCATGATGTAAATTCGGGGCTGCCTGGCAGGCATGTCAACTACAATTCCTTGAAGTAACTATCAGAAAAAAGGGGGCTTGCCATATCTGGCCGTGCCCTGTGCCATCTCAACTCAAGCAGTTATCCCTTCTGTCCAGGGACTTGAGGTCCGCCAGATCCCATTCCTCTTCCAGGTCCTGCCTGTGCTCTAGCTGCCGCCTCTGCCGGGGTCTGGGCGGCCAGCTCCTGAAGTGTCCTCAATTCGCCGTTCCTGAGCTGGTATATGGCATCGCGTACCAGGCCGCCGGAGTAGGGATAGATCTTTATGTTGGCATCCTGCAGGGTTCTCAGCGCATCGGGGCTGATCTGGTCAGAGATCAAGGCCTGGACACCCATCCTGGATATGGCTTTGGCAGTCTCTACATCAGCTCCTGCAGGAATGTCTCTGATTTCATTTGGCACTGACTCTTCTGTCATGCTGTCTGTATCTGCTATCACAAAGAAGGCTGCTCCAGTCTGCCTGGGGTCCACATGGGCATCCAGTCCCGGAGCTGTAGCTAGTAACGCATACTTTCATCTCAGATCTCTCCATAATTAGCGATTATAAAGGCGATAGGATTCCTTTCGATTCATGCCTGTGTGACACCTCTTGGGCTGCAGTGGCCCATAACAGATCCGCGAGGTGTTCAAAAGCCTCTTCTGCCAGAGATAAGGACAGATCTTTCCTTTGCCCGTAGCCTCAGCATCGAAATTTTTAGGCTCAATAACTATAATGCGCTCTAAAC
>DATMZB010000399.1:0-4312 GCA_035560655.1 Methanotrichaceae archaeon
TCACCAAAGGGTACCTGGTTACATCGTAAGTTGACCAATCACCAGCTGCAGTAATTGTGCGGCTGGCGGTCTCCTGGGCACTGACAGCAGGCACGATCGATGTGATCACCAAGAGAACCATGAATATGGTAGCGAAAAGTACTTTAAAGGACACATAACTCACCAAATAAATAGTGGAACTATATGACTTAAGCCTTTGCTTTCCTGAAGGCTACCTGGATGCAATAACCAGTATAGTATGCAGTCCTGCAGCTCAGACGTCCCCTATTTAGCCCTCTTGTTGATCTCTCTGAGAACCTCTCTATGCATTGAGGCCATCATATCGCCCATCAGCCCCACCATTAGGAGCTGAAACCCGCTTATGATCAGAATGGCAGTCAGTATAGTCAGAGGTATGTGCTCTATGCGTCCGTTGAGCCAGTCCCGGACCACGATTGAGCCTGTGAACAGGCCAACCAGGCCCAGCAGGGAACCTATGAGCCCGAAGTAGAACATGGGGTTCTCAGTCTTGGCCATCCTGTAGATGGTCAGGATGATCTTTAATCCGTCTCTGAATGGATTGAGCTTGGTCTTGGTCCCTGCGGACCTGGGCTGGTAGGTTATTGGCACCTCAGAGATTCTCAGCCCTTTTTTCACGCTGTCTATTGTGATCTCAGATTCTATCTCAAACCCGGTCATGGACAGGTCCAGCCTGTGGACACCATCCATACTGAAGGCCCTGTAGCCTGAGAGTATGTCGTGCAGAGGAACCCCATAGATGGACCTGAAGAAGTAGTTGATGAACTGGTTGCCGAGCATGTTCAGCTTTTTTAGAGCACCTCCCTTCAGGTTGCCAAACCTGTTCCCGACAACGTGATCGGCCCGCCCGTCCACCACAGGCTTCAAGAGCTTGTGGACCTCTGAAGGCAGATAGGTCCCGTCGCCATCTATGAGGACCATGTACGGGTCATCTATCAGGTCGAAGGCCTCTTTTAGAGCCTGGCCCTTGCCGGCACCGCTCTGAAGGACCACCTTTGCCCCAGCCTGCTTTGCGGCAGCTACTGTGTTGTCTTTGCTGTGGCCGTCTATCACCAGTATGTTCTTGAACCCCATCTCCCTGAACTCTTCTATGACTCGTCCTACCGACTCGCCCTCGTCCAGAGTGGGTATGAGGATGCAGGTATCTTCGTAGCTCAATTCAATTCAGCCCGTCAACTTGTCAAACTAATGAAGGAACTAGCCAGATAAATATGTTCCTTAAGCCAGGTCCTAGCCGGACCTGACCTAGAATCAGGGTTTCATGGCATCATGTATTATCTTTTCGTAGCGTCTGACAAGATCATCCAGGTCTTTGCCTGTGGTCTCCACATAAAGCCTTATGAGAGGCTCTGTGTTGGACGGCCGGATGAGGATGCTGTAGGTCTCTGTTGTGATCTTGAGGCCGTCGGTGGTGTCTGGGTTCATGGATGATAGCTTGGCTTCAAGGACCTTCATCACTGCAGATGGATCTTCTTTCAGCCTTATGCTCTTCTGGAGGTAAGGATAATCAGGAATTGCATCAGCCAGCTTTGAGAGCTTCTCGCCCTGGGATATTATCTCCCCTAGGGCCAGGCTCATTGCGAATGGATCATCCGAGTACTGGAACTCCGGCAGGAAGAAGTGGCCGCTCCTTTCAACGCCCAAAACTGCACCAGAGTTCTTGACCCGGTTGGCAACGTAGACATCTCCCACCTTCTCTCGTTCTACGCGGATGCCTGCGGGCACCAGCACCTTCTCAAGTATCATGGAGCAGTCAAATCCCGAGATCAGGAGGTCTCCAGGATGATATCTCCTCAGTGCCAGGATTATTGCCACCTTCTCAGGAGGGATTACTCTCCCAAGATCATCTATTATTATGCCGCGATCGGCATCAGGATCGAAGCCCACTCCATAGTCCGCCTTCTGGTCCAGCACTGCCTGGCAGGCTCCGTGCAATGTCTCCTCATTTGGAGCTGGGCCCCGGCCCGGGAAGGTGCCATCCATGACAGAGTTCAATGCAAGGATATCAAACCCCAGCTTCCGGTATAGAGGCCCCATTATACAGGAGGAGCCGTTGCCCATGTCCAGCACAACCTTGAGACGGCGCCTGAAGTTCAGCTTCCCGGAGATGTACTGCCCATATCTGTCCACAGCCTCTGCCGCACTGTGGTCTGAGACCTTTCCACGGCCGGAGATGAAGTTCCCGTCCCGGTAGAAGTCCATGATCTCAGTCTCCTTGTAGAGCAGGCCGTAGCCATCGCCGGTCCTAAACCTTATGCCGTTGTACTCTGTAGGGTTGTGAGAAGCCGAGATATAGCCTGCAGCATTCAGATGATCCGCCCAGGTGATATAGCTCAGTATAGAGATTGGTATTATGCCGTAGCTCTCCACATTGCAACCTGTAGACAGCACTCCATCCAGAAAGGCGCTTTGAAGCGACGGCCCACTTATGCGCGTGTCTCTTCCAAGGGCAATTGTGCCCTTGTTAATATAAGATCCAAATGCGGAGCCCACCCGCCTGGCATTTTCCTCGGTGAGTTCTGTGCCGTAAACACCTCTTACATCATAGGCCCTGAAAATGGTCACAGCTATATTGACTTGATCATCAAATATAAAATTGTTTTCCATGCCAAAAATTTTTGTGCCAAAGCCTCAGGCCTGGTTGGTGAGAGTGATCTCCATAGAGGAGACGTTTATATTATCCCCCTGCTCGCTTGGTATGCTCTCAGTGCCAATGGTTATGTTCTTGATCTTGAGGCCCGGCATGAACCTGTTCCTGGCAATCTCAGCGCAATCCACAGCCCGAGAGATGGAACGTCCCCTTGCCTTCAGGGTGACATCAGTCGCTTCCTTGTTAAACTGGGTCAGCACTGCTAGGACATAATTCATCACAGGCTTGGCGCCGATGTAGATCACAGATTTCTCGCTAGTGGTACTCTCGCTCATCCTGACACCTTGGCCTTCTTCTTTTCTTTACTATGTTATAACGTTTGGGGTGAGAAGGCCAGATGATTTGTACCAAGCTCAGTACCTTAAGCCCACAACTTATTCTAGTTCTGCCCTGTTATGATCATTCTCTGCAGCATACGGGTCAGGACGGTACCCCGGCAGATCAGATGGGCTCAGAATCCATCGATTCAACTGGCATCATGAACTCTTTCTATCCAGGACTTTTCCAAAGGCGAAGTTGTGCTTGACAGCCTCAATCTTTATTCGAACATCATCTCCAAGCCTGGCTCCCTTGACAATGACTGCAAAGCCGTCGATCATGGCCACACCATCCCCGGATTTTCCTGTAGATGTTATCTTGGTGTCATAGATATTGCCGGGTCGAACAGGTCCTGAGATCAGCTTCTTGGCCACTATGTACATCTCAGCGCTCTCTTTCCTGGAGGCCAGGGGGGAGGTTGACTGGACCTTCTCAAAGTCGCGCTTGACCTCGGATAGAAAATCGGTGAACATGTCGCCCATGAATGTCTTGCACAGGAAGTTGCCACCTGGCCTTAGAATCTTTTTGGCCATGGCCAGTGCAGACCTGGACAGATCTATGGACCTGGAGTGATCTACATCCCAGGCTCCTGTGAGTTTGGGAGCCGCATCGCAAATAACCACATCAGCATCTCCGCCCAGGGCTTGCTTTACCAGGTCTACTGTCTCAGGCTGGGTTATGTCAGCCCTGATGGCGATCACACCAGGAATTGAGGAGATGGACTCGATGTCCACGCCCACAACTTTCCCGCCCGACAGGTCCTTGGCGACCTGGAGCCAGCCTCCTGGAGCTGCACCCAGATCGACCACTGAGTTGCCTTTCCTGATGAGATGGAACTTCTCGTTGATCTGCATGAGCTTGTAGGCGGAACGTGCCCTGTAGCCTTCCTCCTTAGCCATGCGGTAATAGTGATCTTTTTGATTTCTGGCCATTGAGTAGTAGTCCTCCTATGGAGGATATAATTTTGCCGGGAAACATTATATACCATGGCCATAAAAGATGAGGGGTCGCGAGAGAGGAAGGGCGGCTGCCGCTGGCAATTTTGCTGGTGTGGAAAGTCCCCCCACCACTGGACACACAGACATTCGAAAGGATGTGGGGCGAGAGCTCCGGCTCTGGCACAGAAACGAGACTGCCCTGCGCTAATGCTATGATGCCGCGAGGCTGAGGTCGCTCAGGAGGCAGATGAAACGGCGAAACCCTGTGGGTGCAAGCCAAAATAGAGCATAAGAAATTGGACGTCCAGCCAATGCTCGGGTATGGCGCTTAGCTGAATGCTGCCAAAACAGAAGGGGGCTTACTCTCCTCACTCGTTACGCATTATAT
>DATMZB010000400.1:0-3102 GCA_035560655.1 Methanotrichaceae archaeon
GTATTATTGGCGATGAGATGAGAATGGCTAGAGACAAGAAGATAGAGGGACAAATTAGCGAAAAAGGGAGCGATTACAAGACGGGGAGCAAATTGGAGGGAGATGAACAAATAATCAAAAAGGAAATAGATCAAGAATAAGAGCTATGCACATAGTATAAAAGGGCGCAATGATGATAAGGCCTGTCTGAATGGTGATGAGGATATTGAGTTCTGAGCGCCGCTTAAGCTCATTATAGTGCTTTACCAAATGGATTACATTTAACATCTTCAATCGATATCAGGAACAGTCATCCATCGCCTGAATCGCCCAATCATCCGCGCGGTGAGGTACAATCACCTCCTATATGCTATGCTCTGCGATTCTGGGGGCAACAGCCCCAGAGGCGCAGGCATAGAGCTAATATAAAAAGATGACATGTTTGTCCATCTTGCTAAGTGTAAATCGTTTGGTAAACGCAGATGATCATTCTGCTCATGCACGAGGAATGAAAAACGATACGCGATATGACTTTTTCATAGCAAACACCATAATGATGTTCCAGGCAAAGCACTGGCTGCCGGGCATCTGGAGCCATACCCCTAAAGCGCGTCAGTGTGGAAGGCTCAGGCGTGTGGTCCCGAGACAGCGAAAAAGTGAGATGGCACAGGATTGGTATATTCAATCCAATTTGGTATATTTAATCCAATGCGAGCATCGACCTGATCTTTCAGCTCTTCCAGTCACTCGATGAGATCAAGCAGAGAAATCATTTATGACCTCATTATTGATCTCCCTGGCCCTGGCGTAGGCCTCCTCCGATTCTGCACCCCTGCCCAGTGCCTTGAGAATATCGCCCTTATGTGTCCATTCCACTGAATCTGATGGCTGCAGCCCTATTGCCCTATCGATATAGGCCAGTGCCTCCTCATATCTTCCAAGCGCTGCCAGGGCCATTGCCTTGGTATCCAGAGTATACGACAGCTCTCTCTCCATGATACTGATGGCCCTGTCTGAATAATTTATAGCATCCTGGTGCTCGTCCTGCTTATAGGACAGCCAGGCTTTGCCATTCCATGCCCTTGCATATTTCGAGTCTATCTCGATAGCCCTGTCATAGGAATCAAGCGACATATTGAAGTCGCCCAGAGCGTGCAGGGCCATGCCTCTGTCAATCAATGCCCTCATGTAATGCGGGTCCATCTCCAGGGCCCTGTCAAAGGCTGCAAGAGACTCGTTGTACTCGCCCTTGTAGATGAGAGCTTCACCTCTGCTGGTCAGGGCTGCTATGTTGGACTCGTCAATCTTCAAGGCACTATCATAGGCTTGAATGGCCTCATCGTACTTCGACTGGCTCATGAGATCATCGCCCTGGAGGTTCCAGGCGGCACTGGTGCTATCATCAGCCTCTGCTGATGGAAAGAATGATATCGCCAGGAGAGCTATGAGAAATAGTTTCATTATATCACCTTGGATCTTACTGCAGGGAGACCGATAAAAGGCTTATGTATTTGTTAGCATCCGCAAGCATGATAGGCCGCCCTCAAGACTCAGGCCATAAAAAAGGATGTTGATCAGGGAATCAGACGCTCGACTCATCCATAACTTGCTCAGGGAGCTCCTTTGCCCTGGCGTAGGCCTCTTCTGATCCGGTCTGGTTGCCAAGCGCCTTCAAGATATCGCCCCTGTGTGTCCACACTATAGAGTCATCAGGGGTCAGCTCCAGGGACTTATCGATGTACTGAAGGGCTTCCTCATTTCTCCCAAGCTTTGCCAGGGCCATTGCCTTGGTGTCCAGGGTTGCCGCAAGATCCTGGCTCAACCGACTTATTGCCCTGTCTGAATAGTCTATGGCATCCTGGTACATGTCATATTTGTAGAAGAGCCATGCCTCATCGTTCCAGGCCATGGCATAGTTCGGGTCTACCTCAATTGCCCTGTCAAAAGCCTGCCTGGATCCGTTGAAATCGGCCAGACCGTGTAGGGACACTCCTCTGCTGACCCATGCCCTCACGTAGTTCGGGTCCAGCTTCAGGGCTTTATCAGAGTCCACTAGAGACTCGTTGTACCTGCCCAGGTGCCAGAGTGCCTCACTCCTGCCTGCCCGTGCAGCTATATAGGACTCGTTGATCTCTAAAGCCCTATCATAAGCCTTGAGGGCGTCGTCATATTTGTACTGCTCAATCAGGTTGCTGCCCTGGCTTGCCCAGTATGCACTGGTGTTATCCTGCGCATTTGCCGCCGATGAAATTAATATCGCCAGCATTAACGGGATTAAAAGGATCTTCATCTTCTCACCTAAGCGCCTATTTAGCGAGACCAGGCAAAAAGGTTTGTGTAATATATAGTGCTAAGTCCTGCCCAAAAAAGAAGATTGAAAGCTAAAGCAGGGAAATGATGGCTACATTAGCTTCTTGCCATATCTTTGGGACCTTCTTCAGGTAGTATTTCTTTGACCCATAGGTCCATATGCTGCACTTTCCAGGCACGAGGCCGCCGCGAGCCTGATAAATTCCAGAGACCTCCACCTCATCCCCTGGCTTGATATTCTTGCTCACTCTGCCCCAGGGTATGGAGGAGATGGGTGCAAAGGTGGCCACATTGATCTCCCTGCTGCAGGGCCGGGGACCTGATAGGACGCTATCTACTTTTACGGTCCAGTAGGAGCTTCCTCCTATGCCGGATGGCTTGTGGAACTCAAGCGCCTTGCCCCTGAGCCTGATCTCAGGAGGAGCTTTCAGCAGGTAGAAATCCTCTGAGCCGTGCAAAGTGATCTCTCTTCCCATAGATCCTGCCACAATTGCTCCAGCGACCCAGACTTTACTGTCGGCCTTAAGTCCTGCGTCCACCTTCCCCCAGGGAGGCGAAATTGCCTGTGAAGTGATAACCTTGACACGGGACGAGATAGTGCGCGGACCGCTCTGGACCTCGTTTACATGGACCAGCCAGTAACTCTGGGCGCCGGGAGCATTTCCCTGGACGAAGCTGCTCAAAGTCCCTATGAAGAAGACAGCAGGATTATTAGATGCCGTATCTGCTGAAGCCTGTCCATCCGAAGCAGCCTGGGAAAACCCCACCATCACGACCAATGCAAACAGGACGCCTATCCGGGCAACCGATTTG
>DATMZB010000401.1:0-5523 GCA_035560655.1 Methanotrichaceae archaeon
GTGGATATGTAGCCCACGGCTTTAGGGCATCCCAGGAGTTTGCTCATCATGCCAATGGCCCGGTGTTCGAGCTCTGCCACGCCGGGGAAGAGGCCCGGGTCGCCCAGGTTGGTCTCCAAAAAGAGGTTGTGCGCCCGGACAGCTATTGGATGCGGCTGGGTGCACATGGTGGAGAAGAACCTGTCGTAGCTGTAGTCCCGGGATCTCATCTCCTCCAGCATCAGGAGGACTTCTTCCTCAGACCTGGACTCTTCTCTCAATCCCGCTCCCTCAGAGCCTTGAGCATTATCTTCTTCTCGGCCCTAGCTACAGTCTCTCTTACAACCGCCACTGCATCTATGTTGGCGGATATGCTTGTAATTCCTATTTCCACTAAACGCTTTGCCATCTCTGGATAGGACCCTGCCTGGCCGCATATGGAGGTAGTGACTCCGGCCTCGTTGCAGCGTTCCACAACGTACTCTATGAGCTTAAGAATTGCTGGATGGAGCTCAGAGTAAAGACCTGCCACGTTCTCATTGTTGCGGTCTACTGCCAGTGTGTACTGGGTCAGGTCGTTTGTGCCAAAGGAGACGAAGTCAAGTCCCTCATCTATAAAGTCCTCGATGGTCAAAGCGGCTCCAGGCGTTTCAACCATTATGCCTATGTCCACCTTCTCCAGGTCCAGGCCCTCCTCTATCATTATGGCCTTGGCCTTCCTGAGCTCGCGGACATGCTGGACCATGGGCAGCATTATGCCGACGTTTGTGAGGCCCATCTCATGGAGCTTCTTGAATGCCTGGATCTCAAGCCTGAAGTGATCCGTCTCAGTTAAATCGCGGCGTATACCTCTCCAGCCAAGCATTGGGTTGTGCTCTATTGGCTCGTTTTCTCCGCCCTCCATGGCTCTGAACTCATCAGTGGGGGCATCAAGAGTCCTGACCCAGACCGGCCTTGGATAGAAGGGGTCTGCCACGGTCTTTATGCCCTTGACAAGCTCATCTATGTACTCCTCTGTTTTGCCGCCCTTGATGTAATAGTTGGGGGTCTTGCCAAGGCCCAGGATCATGTGCTCAATTCTGAGGAGTCCAACGCCATCAGCAAGCGTGGCTGCAGCTGCAGAAGCACGAGAGGGCTCGCTTATATTGACCTTGACCTCTGTGGCAGTTATGGGCTTTGAAGGTGCCGAAACGACTGCAGCAGCAGCGGGCTTGGCCTCGGCAGCGATGCGTCCCTCGTAAACCTGGCCCTTGCCACCATCGACTGTGATGATCAGGCCGTCTTTGAGGATGGATGAACCCTTCTTGGTGCCGACAACCGCCGGACACCCCAGCTCGCGGCTGACTATGGCTGCGTGGCAGGCCATGCCGCCCTCATCAGTCACTATGGCTCCAGCCCTCTTCATGGCCGGTACCATATCAGGCATGGTCATCTTTGTAACCATTATGTCGCCCTGCTGGATCTTATCCAGGTCGCGGGCTCCAGTGACTAGCTTTGCAGCTCCTGAGGCCACGCCAGGCGAGGCTCCAAGGCCGCTTACAAGGACCTTGCCAGTGCCTGCAGACCCTGCAGCAGGAGCTGTTGCCTTGGATATTGTGGTGATTGGCCTGGACTGGAGTATGTAGATCTTGTTCTTCTCCACCCCCCACTCTATATCCTGGGGTATGCCGTAGTGCTTCTCAAGCGTCTCGGCGTAGGTGGCCAGCTGTGCCATCTCTTCCTCAGTAAGGACCTGTGCATCCCTCTTCTCAGGTGGAACCGGGATAGTTACCGTCTTATGGGTCTTTGGGTCCCTTACGATCATTATCTCCTTGCTTGCGATGTACTTGCTGACCAGCTTCTTGCTGGCCCTGTCCACAACGCAGTTGTCAGGCGAGACGCTGCCGCTCACAACTGACTCGCCCAGGCCCCAGGCGCCCTCTATTACCACAAGGGGCTCGCCGGTGCTTGGCTGGGAGCTGAACATGACTCCAGACTTCTCGGAGTCCACCATCTTCTGGACCACGGCAGAGAGGTTCACCTTCTCGTGCTCGAACCCCTGCTCTACCCTGTAGAAAATAGCTCTAGCACCGTAAAGAGATGCCCAGCATTTTCTGACAGCCTCAAAGACATTTTCAGCACCCTTAACATTGAGGAAGGTCTCCTGCTGGCCTGCAAATGAAGCATCAGGCAGGTCCTCTGCAGTGGCGCTGGACCTTACAGCCACATAGATGTCCTTGCCCTCACGCTTGACCATCTCCTGGTAGCGCGATTTGATGGCCTTCTCCATGTCCTCAGGAACCTTGGCTTCCATTATGAGCCGCTTGGCCTCGGCCTCCGCCTTGAGGAGCGCCTCCTGATTGTTCACATCAACCTTGAGGGCATTGAAGAGCTTTTCAGAAATGCCAGATCTCTCGATGAAATCCCTGAAGGCCTGGGCAGTCACGGCAAATCCACCTGGTACCGGGACGCCGATATTGATCATTTCACCAAGGCTTGCGCCCTTACCGCCAACTACGGAAAGGTCCTCCTTACCAACTTCTTCGAGCCAAACAACAGTAGCCATTCAACAATCCTCCTGGTAATCGAGTAATCGAATGATCTGCCCGACCATGCAGCTATGGCACTATATAAGCTTTCATAAGCCCGGACCAAAGACACCAATATATACGCAGGAGTGCCAATCTCATCTTGATATGTTCAAACGCCTAGCAGGAGCCAAAGAAGCTTCCACTGCTCTGCTTGAGAGGTGCAGGCCAGTCGCGCGCCAGGATCCGCTCGCACTGGAAAACTCAGCCGGCCGTGTGCTCTCTCATGATATTCTATCAGAGGTAGATCTGCCTGGATTTAACCGGGCAGCAATGGACGGATATGCAGTCCGATCCAAAGACACCAGGTCTGCCAGCGCCTTATCCCCAGCCTACCTGGCGCTTGGCCAGGAATGCATCCCAATCAGGACAGGCATGCAAGTGCCTGAAGGATTTGATGCCGTGGTCATGCTGGAGGATGCAGTGAGGCGAGACGGCCAGATAGAGGTCACCACTGAGGTTCATCCCTTCAGGAACGTGTCGCGGATTGGGGAGGACATCGCTCGTGGAGACCTGGTGCTAAAAGAGGGCCACAGGCTCCGGCCCCCCGATCTGGCCCTTCTGGCTGCCCTTGGGATTTCAGAGGTCAGAGTATACGCTCTTCCCAAAGTGACCATCATACCGACAGGTGGAGAGCTGGTGCCACGGGGCTCGCGGCCGCTTAAGCCCGGAGAGGTGTATGAGACCAACGCCCTGATGGCAGATCTCTATGTCAGTATGTGGGGAGGATGTCCCAGAAGAACTGAGATAATCCCTGACGATAAAGAGCTCATAAGCAAGGCCATAGAATCCGGCCTGGACTCAGAGATGATACTGATACTGGGAGGGACCTCAGTTGGAGAGAAGGATTATGCACCTGGGGTCCTGTCAGACCTGGGAGAGCTCCTTGTCCATGGGGTCAGGGTTCAGCCCGGCAAGCCCACTGCTCTAGGAGCGGTGGAAGGGGTCCCTGTGGCCTGCCTGCCGGGCTACCCTGTGGCTGCCTTATCTGCGCTGTACCTGTTCGTCAGGCCGGCGATTAAGAAGATGGCCCACCTGACAGATGCAGTGCCAGTGAAGCGCGCCAGGCTTGCAAGGAAGATCGCATCCCGTCCAGGGTACCTGAGCATAGTCAGGGTCTCTCTCAAGGATGAACAGGTCGTGCCCATAATGTCCTCTGGGGCAGGGATACTCAGCTCAGTTGCCAGGGCTGACGGACTGGTGATAGTCCCAGAAGAGCTGGAGGGGCTGGAGGCTGGGGAGATGGTGGATGTGGAGATTATAGAATAGAGCAGACCAAGGCGGTTTGCCCATCAATCAATTAAACTTGAGTTAAATTAACTTTTCTGGCGTTGAGTTCTTATAAGATAAATGCACTCATGCTCGATCATGCCATACGTCAGTCCGAACTTCGAATTCAGGCCTAAAAGGCCGCTCTTTCTGTGCGTGATATCCAACACGGATACTGGAAAGATCCCCGGAATCAGTGCTGCGGGCACCTCTCCTGAGCTTACCGATTACACTCCAGGTGCAGATGCCGAGCTTGTGGAGACCAACAGGATAATGACCATGCCCGAGCTCCCCGAGGCCCCTGGAGGCTCACCAACTCCAGCCATTGTAACCAAGGCCGCTTTGAACCTGACTGGTGTCCCATCTCTGTTCGTTGCAAGCGGCCTGCGAAAGAAGCCTGCTATCCCCTATGTAGAGGTGGGCGGATCTGCTGGCAGGGACATAAGGAAGGAGAGCGGAGTGGACGATGTGCCAGGAATTTATGAAAGAGCCACTCTGCTTGGAAAGAAGCTCGCCAAACTGTCTGACTGCGTCTTCATAGGCGAGTCCATAGCCGGAGGTACCACCACTGCACTGGCAGTCCTCAAAGCCCTGGGATTTGAAGGGAATGTCAGCAGCAGCTTTGCCACCAACCCTGTTGAGCTGAAGCACCAGGTGGTGGAAGAGGCCATGAAGCGCTGCGGGGCCTCAAAGGGCAGCCTGAAGAACGATCCTCTCCTGGCGGTGGCTGAGCTTGGAGATCCGATGATGCCCTGTGCTCTGGGACTCATAAGAGGCCTGAAGGGCACAAAAGTGGTGCTATCGGGAGGAACTCAGATGGCTGCTGTGCTATATATGGCCAAGGCTCTGGGACTGGAAGGCGATATATCCATAGCCACCACCAAATATATAGCTGAGGATAAAAGCGCCAGCTTCAGGCAGATAGTCGAGTCTACAGGCTGGCCTTACTATTTTGCAGATCCGGGACTTGAGATGTCCAAGATACCCCCGGTGCGCATCTACACAGAGGGCTATGTCAAGGAGGGCGTTGGCATGGGCGGGGCTACGCTTCTTGCAAGCATTTACGACGTGCCTCAGGAGAAGCTGGTTGAAGAGACGGATCGGGTCCTGATGACAGTAGAGCTGCCAAAGCACTGAGACATAGATGAAAGCGGCAGTGATGAGCGCTCCAGGGGTGCTGGAGCTAAAAGATCTGCCCGACCTGGAGTGCCCCAAGGGCGGGGCCATAATAGAGGTCGAGGCCTGCGCCATATGCGGCACGGATGTAAAGATGCTCCAAAGCGGGCACCGCGACCTCACTTACCCCAGGATCCTGGGTCATGAGATCGTGGGAAGGATCGTCGAGAGCGACAGCCCTGGCATGGGATTTTCTGATGGTGATTTAGTCCAGGTCTGGCCTGGCATTGCCTGCGGGAGATGCCGGCCCTGCCAGAGAGGGTTTGACAGCCAGTGCAGGAGCATGAAGATCCTGGGGTTCAATTTTGATGGCGGCTTTGCCGAGATGATGGCCCTGCCTGCAGAGAGCATCAGCAGGGGACTCACCCTCCTGGACGGCGGCATCGATCCGGCGCTTCTGGCCCTGGCCGAGCCCCTGGCATGCTGCATAAACGCCCAGGAACTGGCGCGGGTATCGCAGGGAGATACAGTCCTGATAATAGGCGGCGGGCCCACAGGCTGTTTACATGCTCTGCTGGCAAGGCTCAGGGGC
>DATMZB010000402.1:0-3592 GCA_035560655.1 Methanotrichaceae archaeon
TGAAAGAAAAGTTCGGGATGCGTTTTCCTAGTAATAAAGCGAAATATTTCTATTGCGCGATCCAAAGGATTCATAGTGAGTATGGCGATGATGCGTCGAAGATTTGGGCAAATAAACCGACAAGTTCAAAGGTCGTAAGGAATTTTCTGAGATTTGAGGGGGCTGGGACCAAAGTTGCTACGATGGCAGCAAATATATTGGTTAGGAGCTTTAAAATCGAACTTCAGGACAAGCATTGCATAGACATATCCCCTGATCGCCAAGTCATGAGGGTTTTTTCTAGGTTGGGATTGATCTCGAAAAACCCAAAGATTGAGGAACTCACATATTGTGCAAGAGGGCTACATCCAGAGTATCCGGGTATCTTCGATCTGCCTGCGTGGATAATTGGCACAGAACTATGTAAACCTGAAAATCCCAAATGCTACAAGTGCTATCTCAATGGGTTTTGCCAAAGAGCAAAAACCTCGCATTAGCTGACTAACTTCTCTATTAGGTTCAGCTGGACATGAACTAAGATTTTATGCGTTTAGATGACAGATAATTCACTGATGGAAAAGAATTGCGATGCAGCCTGCCGCCTAGCCGAGCTGGCCAAAGAGATCTCCGTCTGCCCCCTCTGCGACCTATCCCTTTCTAGAACCAATGCCGTCCCCGGTGAAGGCCCCTCAAACGCCCGCATCATGTTCATAGGCGAGGCCCCCGGAGCCGAAGAGGACAAAACCGGCCGCCCGTTCGTAGGCCGAGCCGGAAAGCTCCTGGACAAAGCCCTGGCAGAGGCCGGCATCTCCAGGTCTGAAGTCTTCATAACCAGCGTTGTGAAGTGCCGCCCCCCAGCCAACCGTCAGCCAAAGAGCTTTGAGATCAAGGCCTGTGCCCCCTACCTGGCCACTCAGATGAACCTCATCCAGCCTGACATGATCTGCCTTCTGGGAAACGTTGCAGCCAAAGCCGTGATAGGAAAGACAGGAGTCAATGAGCTTCACGGCCAGGTCCTGAACGACAGGTTCATGGTGACCTTCCACCCCGCAGCCGTCCTGAGAAATAAAGATCTGAGGGAGCCCCTCGTCTCAGACCTGAAGAAGCTGGCAGAGATTGCCAATCTCAAACAGCAGCAAAGAGCTTCTTCACCTTAGATGTGGCCGGCCGCTGAGCCAGCACCAGCACCTTGTCCCCTTCCTCGACGCGGGCATCGTCCTTGGGCATTATGATGTTTCCATCCCGGAGGATCATGCCAACTATTGCCTCTCTTGGCATCTCCTTGACCAGGGACTTGCCTATTATCTTGGACTTCTTCTTGGCAGCTATATCTATCAGCTCTACCTGGTCGTCCCTGAGAGTGACCACATCCTCCACGCCTGCTGTGAGCTGGAGCACTGCGTCTCCAGTGACCTGGCCCGGGCTCACGGCCCTGTCCACGCCCACCAGCTCGAAGAGGTGGATGTAAGAGTTCTTGTTGACCCTGGCGATGATCTTGTTGGCGCACAGCTGCCTTGCCAGAAGAGAGCACAGCAGGTTCTTCTCATCCACGCCCGTCACTGCAAAGACCACGTCCATGTCTCCGACGTTCTCCTCCTTGAGCAGGTTGATATCCGTGCCGTCGCCGTTGAGTATCATCGTGTCAGAGAGCTTCTCTGAGATGTCCTTGCACCGCTGCTTATCGATCTCTATGAGCTTCAGGTCAAAGCCCATCTTCTCAAGCCTGGACGCCAGATAGAAACCGACCATTCCGCCGCCCACGATCATGACCTTCTTGTGAGAGGACTCCTCATGCAGAAACGCCCTGAGCTTTGGCAAAGCTGCATCGCTGCAGATCATTATCAGGTGATCTCCGATGTGGATCTCGTCTCCCTTGGCGGGTATTGTGATGTCGCCGGAGCGGTTGATGGCCACTATCTTGCAGTCGTCGGGCAGGCTGGCCGAGCCCAGCGGTCCGGCGATCGGCATGTCCTTTGTGACCTTGAACTCTATCAGCTCGACCTTTCCACCTTCAAGCTGCCTGTTCATGAGCATGGACGGGAAATACAGAGTCCTTGCCAGCTCCTCTGCAAGTACGAGCTCGGGGCAGATCATGTAGCTTATGCCTATCTGCCTCCTGTGCTTGACGGGCTGATCGATATACTCAGGATTGCTGACCCTTGCAATAGTCTGCTTGACGCCCATATGGCCGGCAATGATGCAGGTGATGATGTTCACCTCATCGTTCCCGGTGACTGCTAAGACTATGTCGGCCTCCTTCACACCGGCCTGGGCCATCAGCCTGGCATTGGCTGCATTGCCCTGAAGAACCTTGACATCCATCTCTCCAAGCCTGGCGCAGGCTGCAGGGTCCCTATCTATGATGGTTACGTCGTGCTCCTCGTAAAGCTCGCTGGCCACGAGTAGTCCCACCTCACCAGCTCCGGTGATCAGTATTCGCATTGAGGTCTCCTCTACGGTCATCCCAGCTAGACCGCCCAACGGAAAAATGTTTTGAGGCGGAGACCCCGGACGGACCCCGGCCGAGATCCAGGCAGGCTCAGGCCTGGGCTGGATGCAGAGATGAATCGAGATGGAACATCAAATATAACTCCTTTGAAGTGAGGAGATCTGAGTAGCTGATTTCCAAAAGGCGGTCTTAATGAACATCACCTACGATATCTGGAATGCCATCATCGATGACGTTGTCGACGCCTACTCTACTCTCTTTGAGGCCATGCAAAACGCTGGAGAGCAGATACGCCTGACAAAGCCTCTGATAGACGACTTAAAGCTTAAGGGGCTCAAGATAGTGGCCGATGAGGAATATCAGTTCTGGCTGGTCATGGACCCGCATGACGATAAGATTGGAGGGTTCAGGGTGGTCCTGATCGCCTTTGAGGACCTGGACCTCTTCGAGGCAGTGGTGGATGATATAGCCATGGCTCACGGCGTCACCTATGACGACATCAGAGGCTTTGAAGTCGAGCACGGCCTGAGCATGGAGGACGACCTCATGGATGCCATAGATGAGGAGTTCCACGTATCAGGAGAACATATAGAGAAAGGACTGATCTTTGAGCTGGAGATATTCGATAGCGAGGACATAGACAACAGCAGGAAGGCCATGGAAACCTGGGATGCAGAGTCTTCGTGAGTGCTCCTTGATATGCCCAGATGTTGGTGCATAACCCAGAAGACGCTCGTGGCCTGTCGGTCACCCATCAGGATGAAAATGATCCCAGAATCAGGCTTTTTTCATGCCAAGTTTTGGAGATCTTTCGCAGTCCGCCTGCTTATTTTGGTGTACAACCTGCAAATTATGGACAGTGCGCTATGCCCTTTACTTCTGGGGACGACTGCTGCAGATTTCTTTAGGGCTTGAAGCGTTCCCTTTGGAATAGTACGCTATGCCCTTTACTTCTGGGTGCGACTGCCCCCCTGACCCCCTCTGGGGGGGAACACTTATGCAGCTAAGCCATAGCTAGGTCACGAGTATGATGGCACCAGATTCGCATATATCCAGTATCCTTGAAGTGCATTGTGATAATCTATCGATCCATCAAACAGCCCTCGGCCAGCGGTTTCATATTGTCGTAAATGTTCCCCCCAGAGGGGGTCAGGGGGGCAGTCG
>DATMZB010000403.1:0-5323 GCA_035560655.1 Methanotrichaceae archaeon
GGACATACTTATCTAAATGAAATTAGCAAGGATTAAGAGGGATTGCAAAGTGATGGCAGATAGAGGGAAACAGATCACAGGGCTCATTTACCTTGTGCTTCTTGCATCATGCTATTTTGCATGGGCATTTGAGATCAAAGATAGCAATGCCAGCGTTCCGGGCGGTCAAACTGGATTTGCTGGCTTTAGACAGAGTTCTGCAGAGGCGGAGTGCTGCAGAGGCATTAGAGCACAATCTCAAGCTAAAATAGGGAGCGAATATTGATGAATTCTTCAAGAATTGCTCTAATGCCACTGATCTGCATCCTTGTTCTGGGTCTGGCGGCAGGCGTCGTCGATTTATCCTCCACGGGCACCAACATCGCCACAGGAGTGGCGACAGTTCAGGGCGATATATTCACAGATTCCGATGCTGGGAGCCTCTACTCAGGCGCATGGGCTCATGTATGGGTTCCCACTGGGAATGACGGCGTCAACTCAGGCGTCTCTGAGAGGACAGTCCAGGCCAGAACAGAAGACAGACCGGCAGGTACGGTGAATGCGTACTCTCTCACGACAGGCTATGGCGATTCTGCAGTAATAGCAAAGGCCACCAAGTCAGGCGTCCTGGGTTCTGCTGAGGCCTTCTCTGAGGTCTCGGCGCGGTCTCTGGCCTCAGATACCGCAGACTCCAATAAGGGAGAAGTGAGCGGCTGCGCTCAGCTCACAGCTTACATCTCACACTCGGGAACCGGGACTGCAAATGCCTCAGCAAACGGCTCATCTGAATATGAAGCCCTGATGGATAACGGCATTGTTGTGGCCGCAGGATCTGTGGACGGCTCAGTCGCTTTAGATGCAGTCAACAGCTACGGCGGATCAGTCACCGGCGCTGCATTCAAGGCATCTCAGTCCAAGGCCAGATCGTCAGGCTCCTATCCAGATCTTTATCCGTCTGCTGCATCAGAGAGCTTCGAGTACCTCTCTATTGAATCTGGCAGAGACTCTCTGAGCGCTGAGAGCACCATAGACGGCCAGGTCTCTGGAGATGCGTCGGGCAGCGGATTTGCAGCCCTGACTGGAGCTCCTGACAGGTATGCCTCTTCTGAGTCCTCAACAAAAGGCGATCTGTCAGCAAGCGCCGCTACCTACAAGCTCGGAGACTCAATCACCCCAGGCGAGATAACCACAGCTCCAAGGGTCACGGACTTTAAAACTCAGCTAGATGATCAGATAGCATCAGGACAGACAGGTATAAAGGTGCCGTTATATACGCTGTTCCTCGGCGGCGCATCAAAGGCATCATCCTACCAGCTGTCTCAGAGCGAGTCTGCCTATGTTTCAGATGCATCAACTCACAAGAGCACTGCGAATTCTGAGTCGTTTACCTCAGCAGGCGTCGCCAGGACATTAACTGATGCGACCGAGGCCTATGGTGCATCGTATATCAATAAGGGCACTCTGTCGGCCGCGGCTTATACCTCTTCGGCTGCAGGAATGAGCCCCATAACTCTCGCCTCTGCAGGCGTCAATAGCATATCCATGGGATCCGGAGCACACCTGGTCAGCCGCCTTACAGGCGCCTTGCCTGCATCCGCTGCAGACCTGACCATAACGAGCAGCATGAACGCCGCAGGTACTGGCTCAGTAAAAGTAACTGGCGATGCCCACAAAGCCCCACCCGGGGTGGCAAACACTCTTGTTACTGTGGTAGGCCCATCATACTCGCCAAGCGGCACAGACGCAGATGCCACAGGCAGCTATCTGACGGCAGCGAAGATCAGCGGCACTGCAGTGCATGTCAAGGACGACACATTTGCCGCAGCTTCAAAGCAGTCCTCCAAAAGCATAAGCAAGGCCGATATCCGGTCCTGGCTATCAGGAGATGATCCGAGGTCACATTCTGAATCATCAGCAGGGCCCTCACCGATCTTCTCCTCAGGCCCGGATACAAGCACCAGTGCCACTGCCACGAGCAGATCCATCGATGTGATCTTCGGCTGATGTGGTACTGGGCCTAATGCAAAATGCTCCAGCATCGAGTGCAGGCAGAGCCTCAGCATTCTGTGGGAGCTTTGCCTCTTTTTCTACATGGCACAGCCAGAAGCTTGTGAACAGTCGACTTTGTGCCGTACATTCTATGAACATCTCCCCAGCTAATGCCTGTTTTATGCACATACAGTATGCCGTTGGATGTTTTCCTTAAATCGCATCTGAGCCTACCGGTTTTAGGTTTCTGCGCTGGAAAAATTTATAGTTCAGGATAGGCTCTTGACCAGACGTCCGCCAGGATCTCCAGATATGGCCTCTGCATAGGATTCTATCCCCCTGGGCAGAGACCGGGCCTTACTGGATCTGACTCCATCTCATATTTGATGAGGTCAGCATGCTGTCATCTGTCGGATATAATTCACTCACCGACCTGAAAGCAAAGGCCACCTCTGCAAAAGCCGCATCGAGCATCTTTCCATAATGGCCGAGATCGAACTCGTCTGCACTGTCCTCCTCTTCCACCTCCCAGTTGCTGGCGTCTGTGATCACATACCCCACCTCCATGCCGGGAGCCGGATCGATGCCGGACCTCTTCAATGCGCCCACCGCCGACGCCTCCGCACACTTCCTGCTGTAGTCCAGGCGGCTGATCCTGCGCCTGATCACCATATCCCGTGCGCTTGCAGACTTCAGGCCTGTGGCATAGCCATCCCAGATCTGCCTGGCCTCTGCCTCCAAACGATACAGCTCAGAAGCAGACCGGGCGCGACCCATGGATTTCAGAACATCCTTTTGCATACTCCGTATGTACTCGGGCGTGTCGCCCCTGCGTGCGGCTATCCCCCTAACCTTCATCCTTCCGTCAGACAGCCTGCCGAAGTACCTGTTGTACGCACCGCGCCCATCTTTCATAGGCAGGAAGGCTATCCAGTCATAGGACTCAAGCTCAGTGGCAATTCCAGTGGCCTCCTCAATCCCCTCTTTCAGGTCGAGCACAGGCACACGCCCGCCCCTGACCCAGAGGCAGTCCACTATGCCGTGGAGCACCTGAAACCCCATGGATTCTGCTATCTCCTTTGACTGGATCAGAAGCTCCCTGGAGATCTCGGTTATCTTCTCGTGGACCTCAATGCTCCCAAACCTTGCGTTCCTGTATCCGGTGTAGCCAAAGCAGGTGACGAGCATCCACTTGAGTATCGAGTCCAGGCCTGCGTACCAGGCATCTGATTTCTTGAGCCTCTTGGTCTTGAGCCGGAGAGTGAGCAGGGGGCGGATGGCCTGGGGCAGGAATCCCTGCATATTTTGGCCAGGGGTCTCTGGGGATAGGTTGTAGTTGACTATGATTGATGGATAAAGCGAGGCAAAATCAAGCTGGTACACCTTCTCATAGACCCCCGGCCTGGGCTGGAAGATCATCCCCCCCTTGTCCCCGGCCTTGAGCTCTGCAAAGGTCCTCAGCCTCTCAGGGTCGCGCTTCCTGAAAGGCACTGCCAGGCCGCTTAAGACCGCCTGATAGACCTCATAGCTGGATATAAGAGTACCAGGAGTGAACCTGGCAGCCAGGTTGGGTGATAGTCCTGATAGCCTTGAGGCCATGAGTATGCCTCTAAGCCCCGCCTCCCTGTAGGCAAAGCTTGCCCTGGTATCTATGAGTATCCTTCCATCTGGAATTTTGGCCCCGACACGGTGGCAGGCCCGGCCATAGCTCCAGTAGGACCTCTCGCCAAGAGACCGAAACCTGCCGCTCCGGCTTATGGTCTCCTCAAGGCCGTGGCGACGTGCCCTGGCCAGAATGAGCCCTGTCCAGGAGTCACCATCTGGAAAGAGGATGACATCAGGGCCGTGGGCCTCTATCAGGCCGAAGAGATCTGAGAGCACCTCGGCCTCGCTGCCTTCCAGCTTTTTGCTGGCGATATTCATGGCAGTCACCTCTCTGTCCCTTCGGGGGTCTCCAATCACCTCCAGCTCAAGCACCTTTAAGACATCTTCAAAGTCAGGGTCGAACCTCGACTCGTCCCTGTGCCCGCATGGAAACATCCCCCTCTCTGCCAGGTAGCGCTGGTCCAGGCGGAGGTCTACATTGTAGAGCTCTGCAGAGAACCTGGTCTGCAGCTCCAGTGCCTCGGCCACAGCCCTGCCTGCGTATATGCGGTAGCCGTCGATGCTGCCGTAGATGGTCCTGAAGCTGCACTCCTCGGCCCTGTATCTGCTCTCCAGTGCCTCAAGCATCTCACTGTGGAGGTGGGGGTCCGGCAGGTGGAGGTAGAACGGTGGCGAGTAGGGCTCGCTTGTGCACCTGCCAGATCCCGCCTCCCACAGGTCCACACAGCCCCGGTGGCAGGTGTCAATGATCCACATCAGTCATCAGCATCAGTCGTCCGCATCGGCCCCGTCCAGCTCCTTTAAGATCTCTATGAGCACAGAGAAGACCGCAGCCTCCAGCGGGTCGTCCAGGGCATAGAACGCCTCGCTTGAGTGCGCCCTTGCCATATCCGAGAGCTGCTTTGCATATTTCTGATCTGATGCCTTCAGGGCTCGACCGGCCTTGAGCCATCTGTTGCCCACAGATTCTGCCCCCATCCTCACGCTCTCAAACGACCTGCCCATCAGAACGCCCCCAGAGTGGTCTGGCGGTCTGACTTCATCTTCCTGGCCTCAGACCTGGCGAGCTCTCCAAAGCAGCACACCCTGTCGGCCCTTGCAGCCATCTGGTCGAGGTAGGGGTCTGTGGATGGCGAGTAAAGAAGCACCGCCGATCCTCTTGCCAGGTCCTCCAGCGCCAGTGAGATGTACTCTGTCATCATCTCAGCCTCCTCGTACAGAAGAGGGTCGTGCTCGATTATCACCAGAGTCTGGTGCGCCTCTTCCAGTATGGTCAGGAGCTGGAAGGCAGTGAAGGCCCGCCTGATGTTCAGGTCCACGAACCTGCGGTCGAGCCTGTCCAGCACCCTGGAATAGTTTCCACATACGAAAAGGGTCTGGAAGCGCTGGAGATCCAGGTGGCTGTTGAGCATGCCTGAGAGCATCTCCACAGGAGATATCATTACGCATAGCATATTTTGCTGCAGTACCATCGCGGGGCCAAGCTCAAGTTCCATAAGTACCTGCCAGGCGGCATTGGATTAAAGGCCGAGGCGGGCGGGGGGCGAATGTAACAGCCGTCCATTTTTTATGGATACTGGTGCATCATCATGGATTCTGAATCAACGAGGCTGAAATATCACGGCGAATTCTTGAAGGCATCTAGCTAGCATGTATCCTTCCAACGGCTTGGATGCATATGATACGATTGCCTTGGCCTGATCTCCTGGAATAGTCGCCCGTTTCTCACATTCCTGAATGTGCACTTCAC
>DATMZB010000404.1:0-17615 GCA_035560655.1 Methanotrichaceae archaeon
CATTTAGATAGTTATCTACAAGAGATACTGCTGGAGCGACCGGCGGTTCTGATGAAGCATTCTGCAGCTTGGATAAGTTGACCTCCTTCAACGCTTCATTTGAGCTGTTTCCAGGAGAGACCTCTGAGGTAGCGTTTGACGCAAAAGCGCCCTGGACTGCAGTGGTATTGACCATAGTGGTATTATTCGTCATCTGCACATCTTCATTTGCCGCTCTTGCTTCGTGAGGAGTTGCTGCACCTAAAGGATCATCCGAGTCATAATCCGATAGTTCCTTCAGGCTGTCGTTCAGGTACTTCTCAGCATCAGATTGCTGTGATAAAGCATTTATTGATAAGCAGGTAATGATTAAGGCAGCTATCGCCACCATCAGGTATCTCATGTTCTCCAGTCCTCCTACTGCTAGTCTGTCCCTGAGCCAGCTGCAAGGACCACTTGTTCACGGCTAATACTGGCAATATAAAGAGCTATTTCCTAGATAATCTTAAGAGATGCGATGAACTCTCAAGATGAATTAAATTAATGCTCAGGAGAGTTCTCCTAAGCACTTGCATTGGACCTGCTTCCCTCCACATTTCCAGTCCAGGTGGAGCCTGAGGATGGATAGGCAACATAGCCTCCTGAAAGGGAATCCCCACTCTGGGTAAGGGTTAGCTTATAGAGCTCTACGGACTCGAAGAAGACCATGTCCAGGCTGAGATTATCTCCTGAGAGGCTGCCCGTGGCTGTGACGTGCCTTGTGTCATTTCCCTCAATGGCGGTCCCAATTCCAATTATCGCTCCCTGATTCTGGTACAGGGTCAGGTCCGCCCGGGCATCGCTCAACTTTAAGGACCACTTGCCGGCTATCTCCTGTCCAGGAGCGGCTGCTGGAGTTGATGAAGCGGGCACCTCGGCAGGGGCACTGCTTGCTGCGGCTTCAACCGCATCTGTGCTGTTGGATGCTGCGGCACTTAAAGCCCTGGAATCCTGGGGGCTTCCAGATTCTCCGGAGGAGAGATGCTGGGCCGTGGACGCGCTGGATGTATCGGATATTGACTGCTCAAGCTGCCTTGCAGCCTGGGGCGTTGCCGGGAACCTGGTGTCACCAATCACGCTAGGGTATACGCCATTGCTCTCATCTATGAGCTGGTCCGCAGACATGCCCTCTGTATCGCCTATGGCATGGACGCCTGAGGCCAGCACATACAGGCATACGGTGGCAATGACGGGCAGAAGGATCATCCAAATATTATGTCTCATGATTTCAAACCTCTTTTAATGATTTTTCTCTGTATTTCAGACTGAACCCGCATATTTAGGGGTGGTATCGTCATATCAGGCCATTTCGCCACATATCGTCGAAGGTCGAAATAAGCCTGTTGGATAAGGACGATTTAAGGCATTAAAATTGAAAAGAATTCTCCGGCATGGCCCGGAGAACCTACTCTGTGATCGCGCTAGTAGCTGTGTACCTGGTGCCAGAAGCTGTACCTGAGACCGGGGCGCCGCTGGTGCCGTACTCGTTGTAGCTTCCAGAGAGCTCATCTCCAGAAGGTGTCAAAGCCAGCCTGTAGAGGCCGACAGATCCCAGTGTGACCATATCGAGCTTGAGCCTGTTGCCGGATAGGTCGCCGCTGGCAGTCACCACCATTGTGGTGTTGCCATCTCTTATGTTGCCTGTTCCAAACACGGCAGCCTGGTTCTGGAATAGGGTCATCTCGGCTTCGAGATCTCCAATGGCGATGGTCCATTTTCCAGAAAGGTCTATGCTGGCCTCGGTCTTGGGTGTAGTGGCTGTGGCCACGGGCTTGGTTGGGCTGGTGGTGCTGGCTGCAGAGCTGGCAGCGTTCCTGGCATCCTGAGGTGTGGTAGTTCCGCCCAGTGTCGGTTGCTTGGTAAGGGGCACAATCCCAGACTTGGACTCGCTCTCCTCGATGGCTCTGGACTCAGCGGGCGTGGCGGGGTATCTGCTGTCGTACCTCTCATAGTTCAGGTAGCTCTCATCGGTATTATTCAGAAGCTCATCTGCAGTCTTGCCTATAGAATCATCGAAGGCATGGATATTAAATGCGAAAAACGATATGAATATGAGCAAAGTGATCATCATTCTCTTGATTCTCATGGTTTGAACCTCCACTGAAGTGATACGACTAATGATTGCAGTGCTTTGAATCAGCACCATCGCTTCTCTTCTTCGGCCTCAAATAATAAGCTTACTCATAACCTTATGCCCCCATCAGGCTGCCATTCAGCTTCTGTGCTGAGAATGCTATCTAAAAATGATACCTGGTAAAATATCCCCTGCAATCAGGCCGATTATCCTCCTCTGACTGTTCCCGCCCGAGCTGCCGGATCTGAGGCATTGAACACATTGTAGTTTCAGGAGGCAGAACCGGCATCTACAGTCAGAGAGAGCGGGTACAGGCTGGCGCTCTCAAGTGAGACCACACTCAGGGTCATGCCGCCCATCACGGCGAACCCGTCTGCAGTTGCCATCTGGGAGCTCAGCCCTGATCCCGCCCTGATTGAAAGAGGCGGAGCACGATGATGCCCACTGGACTTGACTCTTCATTCGTTAGGTCAAACGACCAGTTGACACCTCTATCTGGCACGCGAACCTGGCCAATACCTATCGCACCCATAGCGCCAGCCTTGGCCAGATATTCTCCAGTGTGCTCAGTGGACGCTATGGTGCCTCAGCTGCTTGGTGCAAGAGGATCTGATGCCGATGTGAGCTGGGCAGAGCTGCAGCCTGGATGCATATGGATAGCACAAGGACCGCCAGCAATGATGAAAAAATCTTGAGGTTCATGCCCGTCTTACTCTGCCTAAGCTTACTCAGGCATAGGGATTAGCCTTGTGTATTGCCATCAGGTGCGGTTATAGATCTCGGTCATCTCTCTGAGCCTCTCAGACAGGTCAGGCGAGACCTGGCCGGGGGTTATCTGCCACCGGTAGTTGTCCTTGGTAGTGCCTGGATGGTTCATCCTGGACTCGGCGCCCAGGCCCAGGAGATCCTGCATTGTAAGTATTGCCACATCAGCCACAGACATCATGGCAAGCCTTATCATCTCCCAGGGGGCCTGGGCGGCATTGATCTCCCTTCCTATATAGCTGAAGAACCGCCTCTTCTCATCTGATGATGCCTCGTTCTCAAACCAGCCCTTGACTGTGTTGTTGTCGTGGGTCCCGGTGTAGACTATGCGGTTCCTCTGGTGGTTGTGAGGCACATAGGGATTCTTTGGCATGCCCTCGCCGAAGGCGAAGAGCAGCACCATCATCCCGGGTATCTCAAACCTGCTCATGACCTCCCTGACTGCAGGGGTTATTATCCCAAGATCTTCGGCAATTATGGGAACGCAGTTGAAGTGTCTGTATGTTTCAGCCAGGAAATCCTCAGCCGGAGCCTCGACCCAGCGTCCATTGATCGCAGTCGTCTCTCCTGCAGGCACCTCCCAGTAGGCCACCAGACCCCTGAAGTGATCTATCCTGAGCAGGTCGAACAGACTGAAGTTATGACCCAGGCGCCGTATCCACCAGTCAAATCCAGTCCCCTTGATTACGTCCCAGTTGTACAGAGGATTTCCCCAGAGCTGGCCTGTGGCGCTGAAGTAATCTGGGGGAACTCCTGACGAGGCTGTCTGATGCTTGTTTGAGTCCAGGTTGAAGAGTGACTGATTGGCCCAGA
This sequence comes from Methanotrichaceae archaeon, assembly GCA_035560655.1. Lineage (GTDB taxonomy): Archaea > Halobacteriota > Methanosarcinia > Methanotrichales > Methanotrichaceae > DATMZB01. The sequence continues at coordinate 3,671 of DATMZB010000404.1, forward strand.
CATCGGCGCTGTCGTAGTTCACATAAATGGGAGCATCGCCTATTATCTTGATATCATGGCTGTTGCACCGGGCTTTGAGCGACCGCCACTGCTTGAAGAAGACGTACTGCAAAAATTTTTCCCTGGATATGCCGTCCTTAAGCTTATCTGCAGCCTTTTGCAGCTCATCCTTCTGCCTGTCTCTCAGGCCTTCGGGCCACTTAGACCAGACAGCACCTCCCTGGTCGGCCTTGATGGATTTGAAGAGGGCAAAGTCGTCCAGCCAGGATGACTCCTTGCTGCAGAATGCCTCGTATTCAGGGTTTTCCCCCTTGGACTTGAACTTCTGGTATGCCTTATCCAGGATTCTATCCTTGAAGGATATGACCGCAGGATAGTTGATGATCCCGGCCTCAAAGGCAGGAACCGGGGCCATATCCTCCTGATAGAGCAATCCATCGACCATGAGCAGGTCAGGGCTGATAAGAAGCTGATTTCCAGCAAAGGCCGATATGCTGTCGTAAGGAGTGTTGCCAAAGGCCGGATCTACGGGGCTCAGAGGCAGGACCTGCCAGTAGCTCTGCCTGGCACCGGCCAGGAAGTCAGCAAACTTATGGGCCTCAGGTCCGATGTCGCCTATGCCCCATGAAGAAGGCAGAGAGGTTATGTGCAGCAGGACTCCGCTTCCTCTGGTCTGTATCTTCATAATTCCACCTGGCCTTGCAGCAGGGCTGCCGGAAACTCGCTCAGCATCTCACCAAGATACAACTCACCATCACCTTCTCTGGTCCTTTCAAGGATGGCATCCACCCATCTATGAGGAGCGCCGTCGGGCACAGCCACCCGCGTGTCGCCCCAGACATCCATCCCCAGGGGAAGCTCATCCCTGCCTATTATCTCTGCCAGGAAGCGGGGCACTACAGTCATCGCCCACAGGCCTTCATGAGCCCTGGCAAAGGCTATGCAGTGGTCCTTCTTCTCGCCCTCTATCTTCAGTGGCTGGTAAGATCCCTGGCCAAATAGCTCAGGCCAGGACCTCCTGGCCAGCAGAGCCCTGTGGATGAGGAAGAGCTTGATCCTTCCATCATCCCTGGCAGCCAGGAGGTCTCTTGCAAGGCCCGGCAGGTCTTCTGACTCCCTCCTGGAGATCTCATCCAGTATATCCATCCTATTATTGAAATCCACAGGCCGCCTGTTGTCAGGGTCTACAAGGCTTAAGTCCCAAAGCTCAGTTCCCTGGTAGAAGTCTGGAACCCCTGGGGCTGTAATCTTGATAAGGGCTTGGGACAGGGAATTGAAGATCCCGTAATGCGAGACATTGGAGCAGAAGTCTGACAGGTCTTCCAGGAACTCATTCCCCTCGCCGGGATGCAGTATATCCTCCAGGAATGACATCAGAGCCTGCTCATAATCGTCGTCGGGCTTCGTCCATCTGGAGTGGACCTTCCCCTCCCTCAGCGACTTTATCATGTACTCCTTTATTCTATCACAGAAACGTCCATCGATGCCGCGAAATGGCAGCGCCCCTACAAGCGTCTGGTAAAGGAAGTACTCCTCATTCCTGTCAGGCACATCAACTCCACGGACCTGCCTCTTCTTTCCCTGGTTTTGCCTTGCCCATCCAGAAACCCTTTCCATCCAGATGTCGGGAATCTCAGAGAGGACATTTATCCTGGCGCTTGAGTCTTCGCCTCTCTTGGTATCATGAGTCGATGTGGCATTCATAGAGTGAGGCCAAAGCCGGGCTCTCTCCTGGCAGAACTTATGGAACTCATCAATGGAGACTCCAAACATCTCAGGGCTTCCGCCGACATTGTTCTGTGAGATCAGCCTGTTGTATATATAGAGGACTGTATCCTCAAAGCCCTTGGCCATCAGAGGGCTTGAGAACTGCTGGAACCTCGTGGCAAACTCGACCCACCTGGCACGCTCTTCGTCAGTGGATCGTGACGGCAGTTCCAGCAGAATCACCTTCTCTATGAAGTCCAGCTCCGCGGTCAGATCCGGATTCCTCTTTCTGGCATCATTCAGGGAGCCTTTGATATAATTTCTGTCTGAATCGGCAATCCCGCGGCTGCTCACATATGTCCTGTATACCGGGAAGTGAGATAGCGTCTTGACCAGGGACCTTCTGAGACCATGGAATGTGGCATCGCGTCCATATCTGTTCCCGGCTGCAATCCTCTTTAGAAGCCTGGCCAGGCTATCGACATCGCCAATCATCTGTCTCTCAATTATCATCTTCTTCTTCTGATAGACTATCTCCTCAAACCGCTCCATCCTGCCTGTAAAACCTGAGTAAACCTCGTCGAAGTCGTCGGCATTCTTCTGATTGCAAAAGAGAGCGCTTGCCATATCAGTGAAGTCGTATCCAGTTGTCCCCTCCACTTTCCAGGATGCTGGAAGGGCCTCTCCCCTGGATAGAATCTTCTCCACAACGATATAGCAGTCTTTGGCCCTCGACCTCAGCCGTGCCAGATACTCCTCAGGATCAAATAGGCCGTCTATGTGATCTATGCGAAGGCCAGTGATCCATCCTTGCTCGACTAAGTCCAGGACCAGTGCATGGCTTGTATTGAATGTCTCCTCGTCCTCCACCCTCACAGATATCAGATCGTTTATTGTGAAGAATCGCCTGTAGTTGATCTCCTCCCTGGCCGTCTCCCAGAAGGCCAGATTGAAGTTCTGCTGGGACAGCAGGCCATCGAGCAGGTTGAAGCTGTCGGGCACCCCCTTCCTGCCTTTGAACGCCTCCAGGCTATCGTCTATGAGCCTCCTTACATCCTGCCTCTCAGAGTAGAACTTCCAAAGAGACCTCTTGATCTCATCAGCCTGGACCTCTGCATTCCTCACGCTGAGATGCATGAGGGCTGGAACCAGATCATGAATATGGTCAGGAGAATGAACTTGATTATGGACTGGAGTGTCAGGGGCAGTTTCATTTGCCTGGACCTCAGGACTGGCCTTTAGCAAAGTTGCATAAGACTCGATGCTGAGTGGGAACCCCGCCTGGCCGAAGTGGATCCAAAACCCCTCGCTTCCAAATGTAAGCGTGAGCTCTCCATTCTCAAGACACCTGGAATAATGGTCTGGGAGAAATGGTGCCAAAAGCCTCCTGTCCTGATTATCTCGAGGATGGGACCAGTTGATATCAAAGAAATTGCGGTACTTTGACCGCGACCCGTTCTCCAGCAGGTCTGATAAAATAGGGTTCTGGTCTGAGTAGGCCATGTGGTTGGGCACTATATCCTGTATCCAGCCCATGCCGTACCTCTTCACATCAAGGGCCAGCTCTTCGAACTCCTCAACAGTTCCAATCTCGGGATTGATCTCCCTTGGGTCTGTCACATCATACCCATGAGTGCTGCCCCTCATGGCCTTGAATATGGGCGAGGCGTAGATATCGGAGATTCCAAGGCATGCCAGGTAGGGCACTATCTCCCCGGCATCCTTGAAGCCGAAGTTTGAGTTGAACTGCAGCCTGTAAGTAGATGTGGGCAACAGCATTTAGAATGTCCTCACATGCATATAGCCTTCCAGGCGCTGGAACTGCTCTATCCACTTCTTGGCAGCCTCATCGCCCTTCTCCGCCTTGGCCTGCATTCCGCTTATCATCTGCTTGCTTATGGCGAAGAGGATGTTCTGGGTCTTCCAGAGTCGGGGCTGCAAACTGAGGTCATCCAGGGCCTTGGATAGGTCATTTATGCTAGAAAGCTGCTCGAGGTCATCTGGCTTTTTTCGCAGTCTCTCCATAAGCAGGTCGACCTTCTGGCCAGCCAGGAGCGAGAGCTTGGCCGTGTCGAGATCCGCCGGCGCCTTCTCTACCTCACCGGCAACCTTCTGGAGCTTGGATATATCCAGGTCCTGCAGGGCTTTCCTGATCTCTCTGTTAAGAACGAACCTGCGTATGGTTTCCAATGGGTCTGGCAATGGGACGCTTAGGTCCTTCATCACCTGAATCAGGGGGTAATGGTGATCATAGATCATCCTAAACGAGTTGGAGATCTCCTCATTGGTGCGCTCCAGGATCTGATCGAAGATCCTGATCTGCTCATCACGGAAGAGGTTCCAGAACCCATAGTTATGGGCTCCAAAATGCTTATCTATCAGCCTGATGGCCTCGGGTATGTTCGATCTTGAGAAGGCGCCCTTGATCTCATCTCGCATGATCTCATAGGCCTCCTCGCTCGTGAAGCGCTGAACGCCGCCGTCGAGGTAATGGCCCTCAAAGAATAAAACTGCAAAATTGGTCACATCCTCCTCCCAGGTGATATCAGAGTGGACGTGGACCCTGCCTATAGCCAGCTTCTGCTCTCCGACCTCCTCCAAGTCGTAGACCAGGCTGTCTACTGTATAGCTGTAGACCTTGGCGGTCTTTGGGTACTTTGTGAATAGAGACGATATGGCATAGTGGGCTGTGACCCTGATCAGGTCTACTGCAGAGGGCTTCACAAGCTTCTCATAGATATCTGCCCCGTTGCCGAAGCCCTTGATATTGCTTATTGCCGGCCTGAGCCTCTCCTCGAACTCAGGCTCAAGGTCTATTCCTGAGATCTCCCTTGTGAGCTGTATGGCCCGGGCCGCATACCTCATAACCTGGGTGGTCTCAATCCCCGAGATCTCGTCAAAGAACCACCCGCAGCTGGTGAACATCAGAAGTGAGTTCCTCTGCATGCCAAGGAGCTTTAGCACCTTGACCTTCTCCTGCTCGCTTAAGTCTCTGGTGGCATGGTCTGAGAGGAACTTGGATACATTCTGGACAGACCTGTCCAGTATGACCCAGATATAATCGTCCCTGGCCTGCCAGGGGTCGCGCAGGTAGTTCTTTGCCTCCCTTTCGTATATGGGAATCAATGCGTCTCTGAGCCAGTCCATGGCCTGGCGCAGAGGCGCTCTCCAGGCCTGGTTCCAGTCCGGATGGGTCCCGGTGTTGCAGCCGCAGTCGCTCCTCCACCTCTCTATGCCGTGCACGCAGGACCAGGAGGTGTTCTCTATGACCTCTAGCTCGTGGGTTGGCGGGTGCTTCTCCAGGTACTCGCCATAGACTGTGATCTTGGCCAGGCCCTTGGATTCTATGTGGTAAAGGCAGTATGCCAGAGCCATGTCGCCATTTGGGTGGTGATGCCCGTAGGTCTCTCCGTCAGTGGCAATGCTAACCAGCTGGTCGTCACCATTATCTGGAAAGGCCTGCATCAGGCGGTTTGCAAAGTTCTCTCCATTGTCAAGAATGTTTGAGAAGGCCACGTCCTTGGATATGGGGCCGTTATAGACGAATATGCTCACGACCCGGCCGGACTTAAGCCTGCAGAGGTAGGGCATCTTGATGTCAATCTCGACCTCTGTGACGCTCTTCCACTCCTCATCCCCAATCCTCCTGATCCTGCCTACCTGGTGAGGCGCCAGTATCACAAACTTTATTCCCTGCTCAGAGATCAGGTCCAGGCTCTCCAGATCTACAGCGGTCTCGGGCAGCCACATCCCCTCGGGCTTGCGGCCAAAGCGGCGCTCGAACTCCAGAAAGCCCCATATCACCTGGGTCTTCTTATCTCTTGAGTTGGCCAGAGGCATTATGAGATGGTTATATGCCTGGGCAATGGCCGGGCCGTGACCCGAGAACTTATCCCTGGCATTCTTATCGGCGGCGATGACTGCATTGAAAGTATCCCTGGCGTTGGTCTCCATCCAGGCCAGGAGTGTAGGGCCATAGTTGAAGCTTATCTTCTCATAGTTATCTGTGATGTCTATGATCTTCATCTCAGTATTAAGTATCCTGGAGGCAGTGTTTGGCTCGTAGCACTCTGCAGTGATCTTGGCATTCCAGTCGTGGTAAGGGTATGCAGAGTCCTGAAGCTCTACCTCCTGAAGCCATGGGTTCTCCCTGGGAGGCTGATAAAAATGGCCGTGGATGCAGATATATTTGCTCATATTCCTAAATATAGTATAAAGCTGAGAGGCTCTATATCAAATTTTTCAGAAGTTTCTATCTCAGAAGGCGCAGAAGATCCAGGCCCCATCCATCTCTTCTCTGAGGTATCTACGGCCTTTTTCCAGGCCTCTTTTCGAGACGGAAATGTGACCTCAACGGCTCTGGAATTGAAGTTCATCAGGCACAGAGCCCTGCTATTATTGTGATGCCTCTTGATCAGCACCATCTTCTCTCCTTCTGCTCCGCAGGCATCCAGGTTATCTTTGCTCAGATTGGCCAGGGCAGGAGTATCCCTTCGCAGCCTGACCAGCTCTCTGCAGAGGTCGAGCATTACGCCGTGATGGCCCGCTCTCCTCCCGCCCCACTGCAGCCTCGACCTCTCGAAGGTCTCCAGGGACTGAGGATCTGGAGGATCGCCTTGATCCAAAAAGGCCGCAAACTCCCTCTTCCTTCCTGACCTGACCGCCTCAACCAGATCGGGGCTCGAATGGCTTATGAAGTAATGGAATGGTGCACTTTCGGCATACTCCTGGCCCATGAAGAGCAGGGGGATGTAAGGTGACAGAATGACAGCGCCCGCTGCCAGCTTCAGTGCCTCGAAGCATACAAGCTGGGAGAGCCTCTCTCCCAGCATCCTGTTGCCCACATGGTCATGGTTCTGAGAGAAGACTATGAAGCGCTTGGAAGGTATGCATCTGGAGCTACTTCCATGGCTCCTCTTTCTGAGTGATGAGTATTTCCCTGAGTAGACGAACCCGTCTCTTATGGATCTGACCAGGTCGTCGACCTTTCCGAAGTCGGCATAGTACCCGGCTCTCTCTCTTGTGAGCAGGGCATGGAGGGCATGATGGAAGTCATCACACCACTGACCATCAAAGCCGTAGCCGCTCTGGTCCCTTGGCAATACCACCCTGACATCGTTTAAGTCGCTCTCGGCAATCAGGTAATGCTTTCTTGTGGATATGCCCTGGACCTTCTCTGAGAGCTCTGCAAGGAACGGCTTGGCACTCATATCGCAGATGGCATGAATCGCGTCCAGCCTCAGGCCGTCTATATGGTACTCTTCCAGCCACTGATGTGCATTTTGGAAGAAGTATCGCCTGACTTCATCGCTGAAGGCATCATCGAAGTTGACTGCACGTCCCCATGGAGTTTTATATTTATCAGTAAAGTAGGGGCCGAACTCAGCCAGGTAGTTTCCCTCTGGCCCGAAGTGGTTGTAAACCACGTCTAATATCAAAGCCAGATCGTGTATATGGCACTCGTTGACCAAGCCTTTCAGGCCCTCAGGGCCGCCGTATGTGTACTGGGGTGCGAATGGGAAAACGCCGTCATAACCCCAGTTCCTACCCCCAGGGAACTGAGAGACAGGCATGATCTCCAGGGCATTTATGCCCAGATCTGATAGCTCATCCAGCCTGGGGATCAAGGCATCGAAGGTTCCGGCAGGCGTGAATGTGCCCACATGTATCTCATAGATGACCATCTTCTCAAGGGGCATGACCTGCCAGTCCTGGTCTTTCCAGGTATATGCAGACGGGACGACCTGGGACGGCCCGTGGACGCCCTGGGGCTGGAACCGGGATGCCGGGTCGGGTCGGTCCCTCTCGCCATCCAGCCTGTAGAAGTAGAGAGTGCCAGGTCTTATGTCATCAACCACAGCCTGCCAGTAGCCCCTCTTGGACTTGGACATGGGGATCAGCCTCTCCTCGGAGCCGCAGATCTTCACAGCCATCTTATATGGAAACGGCGCAAAGATCAGGAACTCTGCTCTCCCGTCTCCCAGGTAATGGGCGCCAAGCTTCCACAGCCCCTCGTCTTGCGAGGGGAATGATCGAGTCACACCACCTCCTTCTTCAACTCATCCAGGAGCAGCTTCAGCTCCAGGAGGGGAACTTCAACCGAGCTGGAGGTATCGAGCCTGCTCCCAAGCTCGTGTATGGACCTGTCCAGGAGGAAGATCTCCAAAAGCAGCTTTAATTCGTCTCTATCCCTGGGCACGAAATCTGCACCGCCTGCAGCCTCCAGGTAGGCCCTGACAAAGATTCCGCTGGCATACCTGGACCAGAGCCGGGTCCAGGGCTTAAGAACCTTGAGATCCTCAGGCCTGGTCGAGGCGTGGCTGAGCAATGCTGATGATGCTGCAAAGCAGATGGAGATGATCATGCAGGCCACATCGCGTATTGGAGATCTCTTTACCCTGCTCTCAGCCAATAAATATCCGGGCCTGCTGTCGAACTCGAAGATATAGAAGTCCTTGCCTGTGTAGAGGAGCTGCTCTAGACGGTAATCGCCGTGGACCCTGATCCTGGTGGTATCTATCTTGCGCCTCGTGATATTTTGAAGCAGGCTCAATATCACCTTTCTGGAGGCCAGTATGGAAGTGACATCTGGCCTGAGCTCTTCAGGCAGGTCGCCTGCATAATCCTCCAGAGATTGGAATATCCGGGAGGCCGATGTCCTCATAGACTGGTAGATCGACCTCTGGTAAAGTTCTGAGAACGACTCGGGCGCGAAGGCGGGATCATCGGACGACCCACTGCTCAGGGCCAGGTGCATCTCGGCAGTCCGCATGCCTATGAGCTGGACCATCTCAATATAGGCCGAGCCCATCAGATCCCTGATCAGGTCTGGAATGGCCTCTGGCTCCACATCCAGGACAGAGCCTGGCAGCTGTGGCGGATGCATATCCTTTTTGGACAGCACCCTATCGAAGTACCTGCCTATCTCATCTGAGGTGAACCCCCAGGCGTCGCCTTCACTTTGCACAAATCCCTGGAGCATGCCTATGGAGATTGGCTCAAACCCCTCCTGCCGGTATTCTATGTCTCCTAAAAAGGGAGGTATATGGACAAAGCCCTGTCTTGTCAGGAACCTGGTCATCTCCAGGTCGTGGTTCACCCCGTCCTCGAGCTGCCTGTAGACCTTCAGGAAGAATCTGTCCCTGAGCTGGAATATGGCCATGCCCTGCCCGGATTTGAGGATCTGGATCTCTGAGGTGGAATCATCGATATCTAAGTTCCTGGGGGCGGCCTTCTCGGAGCGGAAGATGAGCTCGCCCCTCTCGCCCTTGGCCCGTCTCCTGTGCAGAATCATTGAGAGGAGGTTCTTGGAAAGCTCTCTGTCGTAGATGCCGTCGTACATCACTCCCTCCCTGGTGCTGGTATGCAGCCTGGCCATCAGGCTTTGGGGGTACCCCTCCCTCAGCGTCTCGGCTTTCTCCTTGGGCATGAATGAGAGTGGCAGAAGATACAGCTCGGGCAATCCCTGGGTATAGTTTATCTCCAGTATCAGGATGTATGATAATGTCACTTTGGAGATGGGGATTCCCTCCAGGATGTTGACCTTGCGAACGGTCCTTCTCCTTCCGCCAAACCAGCTGCAGCACCGGAGGTAGTTTGGAATGATCTCGTTTTCGATCTCGCTTCTGGCCCCCTCTTCCATCAGCCTGGACCATTCCCGGGCTGATATCAGCGGCAGGGACCCCTGTTCTGTCATGCATACCGCTTCCTTGTCGGGCTTGATTGCAAACCAGTAGTAATCATAAGGCCCAATGGTGAGCGGATATGGCCTGTCTTCAATCACATGGAACCTGTTGCCGCTGAATAGCCCAAAGGGCGTCTTGCCTGCATATTTGTTCAGGTTCAGCTCTACATACTGCGTGAACCTGGAGAGGTTGGTCACCACCAGTATAGTCTCATCCAGGTACTGCCTCAAGAAGGCGAAGATCTTGGGGTTTGAAGGGTACAGCACCTCCAGGTCGCCCCTACCAAAGGCCCTGAACCTCGCCCGCAGGGCAACGGTCTGCTTCATCCACCTCAGAAGCGAGAATGGATCTCTCTCCTGGTTGACAACATTCACAGCCTCGTAATGGTACTCGGGATCGGTTATCACCGGCAAATAGAGCTTCTGGGGGTTGGCCTCAGAGAATCCGGCGTTCCTGGTCCTGGACCACTGCATGGGCGTCCTGACCCCGTTTCTATCACCAAGGTAGAAGTTGTCGCCCATGCCGATCTCATCGCCGTAGTAGATCACGGGAGTGCCCTTGAGGGCAAAGAGGAGCACATCCATGAGCTCTATCTTCCTGCGGTTGTTTCCCAAAAGCGGAGCCAGCCTGCGACGGATGCCGAGGTTGATCTTGGCCCTGGGATCGTGAGCATAGACCCTGTACATGTAGTCTCTCTCTTCATCAGTGACCATCTCTAAAGTCAGCTCATCGTGGTTCCTTAAAAAGAGCGCCCACTGGCAGTTATCGGGTATTGCCGGGGTCTGATCTATTATATCCACTATGGGAAACCTGTCCTCCATCTGCACTGCCATGAACATCCTGGGCATCATGGGAAAGTGGAAGGCCATGTTGCATTCATCGCCTTGGCCAAAATATGCCGCAGCATCCTCAGGCCACTGGTTGGCCTCGCCAAGGATCATCTTGTCCTTGAACGTGCCATCTATATGGGCCCGGAGCTTCTTTAAAAATGCGTGCGTCTCTGGCAGGTTCTCGCAGTTTGTGCCCTCGCGCTCGTATAAATACGGGACCGCATCCAGCCTCACGCCATCAACGCCGAGTCCAAACCAGAAATCGATGGCCCGAAACATTGCCTTCTGTACCTGGGGGTTGTCGTAGTTCAGGTCGGGCTGGTGGTAATAGAAGCGGTGCCAGTAATAGGCCTTGGCCACAGGGTCCCAGGTCCAGTTGGATTTTTCAAAGTCCTTGAAGATTATCCTGGCATCTTTATACTTGTCAGGGGTATCGCTCCATACGTAAAAGTTCCTCCAGGACGATCCGGGCTTTGCCCGCCTCGACTTCTGGAACCAGGGGTGCTGGTCTGAGGTATGGTTCAAGACGAGCTCGGTTATAACCCTCATTCCTCTTCGGTGTGCTTCGTTTAGGAACTTGCGAAAGGACCTGAGGTCTCCATAATCAGGGTTGATGTTGAAGTAATCTGTGATGTCATATCCATCATCTTTCAGCGGTGAGGGATAGAATGGTAGTAGCCAGAGGGCCGTTACTCCTAGGTCCTGGAGATATACAAGCTTCTCAGTGGCTCCCTGGAAGTCTCCTATGCCATCGGCATTGCTGTCGTAGAAGGATCTTATGTGAAGCTCGTAGATGATAGCATCCTTGTACCAGAGGGGGTCGGCTTCCTGGTATGATGCATCAACAACAGGTTCCATGACACCTCCAGAATGATCTTCAAACACCCGGTCTATTCAAGCAGGTCTAGATGTGTCTGTGCCGCAGATGATGCAGATCTCGTGCTTGAGCCGGCGGATTTAAAATTCCCATCCATTGTTACTAATAACCTGCCAAATTAATTTAAGGTTTGCGCGCTTCACAGCCCTGTCAACTCAAGCCCTATGCAGTTTGGAGATCTGATTTGTGGTAGCTTGGAGCAGGCTGTAATGCCACATTCATATGCATATGCAATCCTGCTTATGACAGGACATCCGCCTGTGAACGATAGATTGTGATATGGGCCCTAACTGGCGGCAGCGCGGAGCTGCAGCCACGGGGGCTTCCAATTGCATCTGGAATTAAGGCACACGCTATTGTATGAAGATATTCAGCACAAATCCGTCATCATCCGACAGAAACGGCAATAGTGAAGAGCCCAAAGGAATGTCATCCCTTCAAGATCTCAGAATGGGCCTCTCTGAATGCCTGGTCCTTCATCTGGCAAGAGCACTTCTTTCCAAACCATTTGTATCCAGTCATCTCCTTCCAGATCTCTTTCAGGCTCTTGGTATTGATATTGCCAAATGAGAGCGGCATATATGCACAGGGCAAAACATTGCCTGCGGCATCTATGTGCATCCACCTGCGTCCCGCAAAGCATCCAAACATATCTTTTCCAAGGATATAGGGCAATGCTGATACCCTCGGCCCTTCAGAGGACCTGTTCATCTCCTTATGGAATCTCTCCAGCCTCAAAACATCCCCGTCTGAAAGCACCTCATCCAGGTGATCTGCCCAGCGCCCAACGGCCACTATATCGTACAGGGAGAGCTCATGCACTCCCAGGTCTGCAGCCAGGCAGTAGGCATCCTCCAGGTCATCTATGTTGGATGGCGAGGTCACCATGAACATATCCACCAGGAGCCCTGCATCCAGGGCGTTTCTGATTCCCTCCAGGGCATCGTCAAATGCTCCCTCGCGTCCCCTGATCCTGTCGTGCTCCTCTCTATGCGGACTGTCTATGCTTATCCTGACTGCATAAAGGCCAGCATCTTTCAGCTTTCGGGCAAGCTCGCCTGTCAGCCCGTAGCCGCTTGAAAATGAGGTGGCTACTGCACGGTCATCTACTTTGGATACCATCTCAGGCAGCTCTTTCCTAAGCATCGGCTCGCCGCCGTCGAAGGTAATGAGGTACGACCCAAGGTCCAGGCCATCCATTATGGCTCTATCTATGACCTCCTGGTCCAGGATGCACCCATGGCGCGAAGGTGCCGCGCAGTGAATGCAGTTGTTTGGACAGCGCCTTATTATTGCTACAGAGAGCTGATCAGGCACCCTTCTCCTGGTGATGGCTCCCATCTGTGCAGAGAGCATCCTGTCAAAGGCCGGGCTTGGCGCTGGAGGCACCCATGTAGAGAAGACGAACCTGTCAGGCCCGGAGCTTATGGGCTTCTCGTCCTGGAAGATCTTGTTGATCCTATCTATGACCGGCCTTGCCAGGGGCGAGAGGGGACCGTTTGGCATAAGCCTGATGCCCTTGCCCTCGTAGCTGGCCTCAATCTTCAGCAGAGGCTTCTTGGCGATCTGCACCCTTCCAGCCCCTTGTTTACCATGTAATCTGCAATCTCCTGCAGCCTGGCCTTGATCGTTTCATCGCCTTTGGCTCCAGCCAGAGCCTCCCTGGCCATGGCGCAGTGGTCGTTTATTGCCCTCATGCAGAGCTGGAGCGACTCATCTTCGCAGTGGTGCTCTCCGTATATCCTTGGCAGGGTTGTCGATGCTTTTTGCGATGACTTGCCCTGGTCTATCCCCAGGTACTCTTCCAGGTCATCCATGATCTGGTAGGCCAGCCCCAGGTGCAGACCATAGCTCTCAAGGCGGGCTGCATCATCCTGGTCAGCACTGGCAATCATGCAGCCTATCCTGGCTGATGCAGCAAATAGAGAGGCCGTCTTCTTGGATATGCACCTGTAATACTCCTCAGCCGAGCATGCGCTCGAAAGGTCCAGCATCTCTCCATCAGACATATCCATGCAGGCCCTGGCAAAGGCCTTGATGACTGGCTGGCTATATCCTGATATGAGCTCTATCGATTTGGAGATGAGATAGTCGCCACAGAGGAGGGCGGCATCTGTGCCGTACCTCTCAAAGATGCTGGGCTCGCCCCTTCTCTCCACGCCGCAGTCCAGGATATCGTCATGCACAAGCGATGCTGCATGGACCAGCTCCACTGCCATCGCTGCGTCTATGGATTTCCGGGGCAGACCCCCAAAAGCCCGGCAAGAGAGGACCAGTATGAGCGGCCTGGCCCTCTTGCCCGGGGATGTGAGAACATAGTTTATGATCTCACCTAGATCTGATGCGGGAAGCTCAAGTGCCAGCTTTTTGAGTCCCTCATTTATCAGATGATACTCATCCCAGCCAGAGAACATCGCCTTTTACTGAGCGGGAGCCTATTTAGCTTTTGCTGATAGAATAATTTGACTTGAAAATATTTGGAATGTGACCGCCTAATCATGTACAAGTGTCCGAAGTTTAGGGCATTATCATCAAAGTTCAACAGTCAAGAAAATATTGAGCTGGCAAATGTGACTTTATCAGACGCCCCTCATGACCCGCACTAACCTGGTCTCAAGTGGCTAGGGCTATACATGAGTCTCATGCCTGATGCCTGAGCCGGGCCAAAAACCGCATGGTCACAGAGAAAACCTCAAAGCCTGCGGCCTGCAACTTACTGGCCAGAGCTGCGAAGGCTGCGTACGGCAAAAAAATCCCAGGTAGGGATGGAGATCCCGCGGTCAACGGCATCTCCATCAGATCATAGCTGGATGATATCAGCTGCCGGTCTGCTGAAGGTCAGCTTT
>DATMZB010000405.1:0-3144 GCA_035560655.1 Methanotrichaceae archaeon
GTATTTGCACAATGTACATAAAATATCTACGAAGATATGTTGCCCTCGCCAATCCCTTTTATTACATACAGGCGAATACATCAAGCCCCAACCTTCATAGCCCAGTTTTTGAGACAGATGAATGCGACATGCTCGGTGAGATCTTGCCTGCAAAGAATAGGACTGAGCTATCTATGACCTTGCAGGCGAAATCAGAAATTGTAATACTGACACCAAATAAATATCTCACCATCAATGCATAAGATCTTTCCTGAAGGACCTTATGGCCAGAGAGCAGTTTGAGAGCAGGCGGCCAGCCATTGACTGGCTGGGCCAGGACCCAAGGCCGCAGTCAGGCCCCGCACATCTGAGCCTGTCTCCAAGCAATGCATGGACGCTGTCCAGGCGCTTCCTCATGGTCTCAGGGGATTCCATGCTAAAAATCTCCCTCTCTAAAGCTGCAGGCTCGTCCCAGAGGTTCCTGCCCTGTAGATCGTTTAGCCTGGCTGCCATTGACAGGATATCTGTCCTGGCGATCCCGGCACGGATGTACTTATCAGAATCCTCCAAATCCTTCCTGTCAATGAGCTGGAGGTAATCCGGATGTGATGCCGACTCTATGCCTATTATCTTGATGCCTGTTACCCGACTGCAGAGCTCAACAAAGAGCGGCGAGTGCAGGTGGACCTCGCAGTCCATGGACCGGCATGGCTCTGATGCTATCTCCAGTGCCTGGATCATTTCATCCTCAGAGAATATTATGCCTGAGTTCATGCCAAGGCTTGGCTCGTCCAGCGAGGTTATGGCCACGTTGCCAGCATCCAGGGCACGCCCCAGGAACCGCGAGACTGACCTGGCCATGTCATAGAGGATATCAGTATACTGTGTGGACCCAAAGGCCGAGAGGTAGAGCTCTATTGGGCCAGTGACGCAGACGCGGATGGGCCTGCCTGAGCAGACTTTTTCCAGTGCCCCAAGCTCGAATATATCGGCATACTCAGGCTTGATCAGGTACGGGCTCTCTGAGATCTCGGGGTCTTCTATCTTATCCATGAACATCCGGATCATATCCCTGAACTGGGGATACGTCGGGATCTCAACCCCTGCTGCGACCTTCTGAGCCATGGCATCCCTGACCAGGTCTGCATATCCCTGATCAAGGGCAAATTTACCACCCTTTACTCCTTTAGGCAGAGGAAAGCTGCCTATGTCATCGAAGAGCAACGCCGATTCTTCTTTGGACTGCGACATTTAAGGTACCGCCTGGCCATCTGATTATATATACGCCTGCTATTTTATATGCTGCAAAGTTATGGATTTCTGTTTTGTCAACTGCTCACTCATGGTATTCTATCTTATGGATATTCCTGAGTTTCCAAACCAGACTGATAGCTGGCAAAACAGCTATCCCAGCAGCTCCTTCAGATAGCCCTTGAGCGCATCATAATCAGCATTCAGGTTGTCGAACTTCTCTGGAAGCTGGTCTAGCTTAGCCATGACCTCGGGCACATTAGGAGCAATGCCTATCAGCCTCACTATCTCCTCAGGGAACTTGGCCGGATCTGCGGTCTCAAGAGATGCACAGGGACTGAAGTCGCCCTCAGTCTGGAGATACCTCATGAGTCCTGCAAATCCCACAGCGCCGTGGGGCTCCAGGACCACGCCGTACTTTTCATAAGTATCCTTTATCGTGGACCTTGTTTCCTCATCAGAGATTGAGATGGCAAAGAGGTCGTGCCTCATGGCATCCAGGTCAGGGCTCTTGCTTACCTTTCCCAGCTCATCCATCTGGCCGCCGTACAGTGAGAAGACCCTGGCAAGGTTTGAGGGGTGGCCAACGTTCATGGCGTTTGAGATGCAGTTTCTGCTCGGGCGTATGGGCCTGTACACTCCTGTTTGCATGAACTCCGGGAACTCATTGTTCTCATTTGTCGCGACGACGAACTTCTTTGTTGGAAGGCCCATCTTCATGGCTATGAGTCCGCCCATGAGGTCTCCGAAGTTGCCGCTTGGAACCGAGAAGACTATCTTCTGGCCGCCCTTGGCCAGGCGTGAGTAGGCATAGAAGTAATAGACAGCCTGGGGCAGGAGCCTGCCGATGTTTATTGAGTTGGCGGATGATAGGTTCAGATCTTTCAGATCTGGATCTGCAAAGGCTTTTTTAACCAGGGCCTGGCAGTCATCGAACTTGCCTTCCACGGCTACTGGGTGCACGTTCTTTCCAAGAGTGGTCATTTGCCTTCTCTGGCGCTCGGTAACCTCAGTCCTTGGGAAGAGGACCACTACCTCTATGTTATCCAATCCATAGAAAGCCTGGGCCACCGCCGAGCCTGTGTCTCCTGAGGTGGCGGTGAGGATGACGATGCTTGATCCTTCCTGGCGCAGGAAGTACTGGATAAGCCTGCCCATAAGCCTGGCTGCGAAGTCCTTGAATGAGCAGGTGGGACCCCTGTCCAGGCGCATCAGGTATTTTCCATCGAATACCCTCTCAAGGGGCAGGTCGTAGTTGTAGGCGTCCCGCAGGAGGGACTTCAAGGCGTGGTCGGGTATGAGCTCGCCCAGGTAGGGGTGGAGGATGTGGTAAGCCACTTCAGGGTAGCTCAGGTTCGAGAGCTGGAGTATCTCTTCCAGGTCCAGCTGGGGAATCTTTTCGGGCATGTACAGACCCTTGTCGGGGGCCTGGCCCATCAGGAGAGCGCTTCTGAAGTCGACCGGCTCGGGGTCGCCATTTGTGCTGAAGAACATGATGGTCATGGGTAAGAGAAGGAGTAGATGAACTCTTTTTAATCCTTCGCTGGCCGGGTAGCCTTAAAATTTCAGATGGGCCAGGCTTCCAGGCTGAGGGATACTGTCCTCAGCCTGGATAAAAGGAGTCAGAATGAGGCGGTGATGCTGCCCCTCCATCCTGGCTGGAAGAATATAGAACCCTTAAGGCGACCAGATCAGCCGAACGCCTATGGCGCCTTCGTCCCCGGACTTGGCCAGGAAGGCTCCTCCCTCGGTGTCAAGCTTTATGCTGAAGTCTATCTCTGCGCCTGTGGGCCTGCTGGCTTCTTCTACCTGATCGAGCGTCGCAGTGAAGCGCTCAGCCATGCTCTGGATGATATTCATGGCGCTTCTCATGGAGTTGGCGGACTCTATGGCCACGTCCTCCCTGGAGAGCGC
>DATMZB010000406.1:0-4007 GCA_035560655.1 Methanotrichaceae archaeon
GAATATTCACTTCATTCATGAGCGCGGGAAAGGCCCTGATCCAATGCCAATCGTGATCACCCACGGCTGGCCGGATTCATTCTACAGGATGCACAAGATAATACCCATGCTGACCGATCCGGGAGGCCACGGCGGCGATCCGGCAGACTCCTTTGATGTGATAGTGCCGTCTTTGCCCGGGTTCGGGTTCTCAGACCATCCCCATGAGAGGGGCATGACCTCCAGTCGAACTGCGGATCTGTGGAAGAAGCTGATGACAGACGTCCTCGGCTACAGGCGTTTTGGGGCTGCAGGCGGGGACCTTGGAAGCACAGTCTCGCAGCTCCTGGCGCTCTCTTACCCTGAGTCCATAATCGGAATCCACATCACCGATATCGGCTTTTACTTCCTTAACTCTGCAGACCCGGACCTATCCCAATCAGAGAAGCAGTATCTGGAAGCAATCCCGCAGTGGTTCGTGGAGGAAGGCGCCTTCAACGTGATCCAGTCAACCAAGCCTCAAACTCTGGCCTATGGTTTGAACGACTCTCCAGCGGGCCTGGCAGCATGGCTGGTCGAGAAGTTCCGGGCCTGGAGCGACTGCAATGGGGACGTTGAGCGGCGCTTCAGCAAAGATGAGCTCCTGACCCACATCATGATCTACTGGGTCACAGAGACCATCAGTTCATCAATTCGCATCTACTATGGGGACAGCCACGCAGAGCCGGGGCTAAAGCCTGGACAGCACATAGAAGTGCCTGCAGGGATCGCACTCTTCAAGGATAGTCCAAAAAACCTTCCTCGTCAATATGCAGAGCGCAGCCTGCGCATAAAACGCTGGGCTGAGATGCCTCGGGGCGGGCACTTCGCAGCATGGGAGGAGCCGGAACTGTATGTCGAAGAACTCAGGGCATTCTTCCGTCCGCTCCGTGCCTCGATCTGAGGGCTGTAGGATGGAGGGCTGACAACATGGACTCTCGCATATCCCGATATGCACCGGTTCTAGTGCTGCTTGCGCTCTCCCCTCTGGTGGCTGAGTTCCTCTTCGGGGCGACGCCCATCAGCAACCTGGACGCGCTGCTGCCGGTGACTGCAATCTACGGCGGCGGAGCTGTGCTAGTACGTGAGCTGGCGCGCCGCCGTGGTTCCGGCTTTGGCCGGATCGCCATCTTGGGCGCAGCCTATGCCATAGTCGAGGAGGGCCTGGCACTGCAGTCGATCTTCAATCCGAACCTGTTCAACGCCAGTTTGGTCGGAGGGCGGGCTCTCGGCATCAATTGGGTCTGGAGCGAGTGGACTGTGGGCTACCACATCGTGTGGAGCATCTCCATCCCCATTCTTCTGGCCGAGCTTCTATTCCCCGCCCGAAGGACTGAGCCGTGGCTTGGACGCGCCGGTGTGGCTGTTATCGGCATCATCTATGCTCTTGGCGCGCTGGCCCTGGCAATCACCTTTCGCCTCTTCGTCGCCCCTGACTTCCGGACGCCTACAGCCCTGGCAACTGGTGCTGCCTTGCTAACAATCGTGCTAGTGGTGATAGCGCTCTTCTGGACATCTGCGTCCACCAGGCAGCCGTCTCTCGAACCGATGCGAAAAGCTCCGGCCCCCTGGATCGTGGGGATCGTTGCTTTTCTGGCAGCTGGCGCATGGTTTGGCCTGCTCGATCTGCCTCACGTGTTGCGTGCCGGTCCACTGGTGCTCCTGCCTATGCTTCTGGAAGCTGCCCTGGCTGCGGGAGTAGTGGCACTGATTCGGAAGTGGTCGGCGCCGGGAGGATCGTGGAGCGATCTTCACAGCCTGGCGCTGGCGTTTGGTCCGATGCTGGTTGGCATGCTATGGGGGTTCTTCTTCGTGACCTCAGGCAATCGTGTGGATCAGATTGGGCAGGGCATTGCTAGCGCGGTGGCAGTGGTGTTGATGGTGCTCTTCGCCCGGAGGCTGGAAAAACGGGTCCATGCTGCTGCCCAATCAGGTTCTTAGCTACCACAGTCATGATTGCTGATATTAGAGGCTTACTTCAAAAGGTGGTATTGTGTTCAAGCGAAATCTGATCAACGCGCCCCGAAGAGTACGGGGTGGCCTCACATCTTGCATCCTGTTACAAAAGGGCGATGTGCCTGGCGATAAGTTGGCGATCACCTGGGTCGATGTGGGACCAGGCTCAGCTCAGCGTCCACATGCACACGACTCTGAACAGGTCTATGTCATCATCCAAGGCAGGGGATGCATGCAGGTTGATGATGAGCGGCAGGAGGTCAAGGCTGGCGATTTGATCCATATTTCATCCGGCATTCGCCACCACATAGAGAACTTATCGGCTGATCAGGTATTGACTTATATCTCTGCTGCCACGCCTGCTTTTAACCTGATTGCGCTATATGATGCAGGCGATTTGGTGGAGGATACCTCTACAGGCCATTGATTTGCGTATGGTGGAGAGCACATTGGTTATCCTTATGCCATCATCATTTTGCCCAAGCAGATGCCTAGTTGTGTAAGGTTCCCCCCAGCTGGGGGTCAGGGGGGTGGGCCGATCACGGCCTTGAGTGACAGCCCAGCTCCTTAGTGTTTGGCCTAAAAAAGCTATGAATCTTTTCCGATAAGCTTGGGCTTCCGAATTGTGCCTTATTTCAACCACGATCGAACTTGATCTCTTAGGTAACGCAATATGCCTTGGAGGCAGCTCTTGGTCGCATGCTCAATTGACCTTGCATTCGGGAAAAGCGCATCTATGCCAAATAATGAGCATTGAACAGGGAATAGCCAGTGCGACTTTCTGGGTTATGCACTATGCTCTGGGTGTCTCAAGGCCGACGGGCCCCCCTGACCCCGCGTCCGCGGGGGACACTTATGATTATAGGCAAGCGCTGGCAGGGAGCTGTTTTATGGATGCGATAGTACGCTCATTGTCAGGCAATGAGGTTGGATAGATACCTCATCGGCCAGAAAATGAAGGAGTAGCTATATATCCAACGGGTAGGAACAACACAGATACCCAAAGGATAAGCGGATAGGCGATGAGCAGGGCATTCTATTATGATGTATTTCTGAGCTACATCTCGGAGGATAATAGAGTAGTGCCTGCTTTGGCTTAGGTTAGGATGATTAGAAATGGCTTCCAATTCCCATGTTGAAATCCCTGAGCCAGATGACTACGGCCCAAAAGAGGTTTATGCCTTCTTTGGTTTGGCATCATATTATGCTCAGATTCTAGAAATAGGCATCTTGACCATGGTAGTTGCCTTCCGATGCAAAGAACTACATATCACCAGGGGTGAATTCGACGCTTTGTATGCTGAATACAATAAGAAGACGCTCGGTCAACTCCTCATGAGAGCCAGAAAATCAATTTCAATTCCAAATGATATAGATACACTTCTTGGCGAAGCATTGCTCAGACGCAACTGGCTTATTCATCATTACTTTGCGGACCGCTCTGCTCAATTCAACACAGAAATTGGGCGGCAACAGATGCTCTCTGAGCTCCAGTCAATAATCCGTGTTTTCGGAGAAGCAGATCATGCCATTGAGCCAATATACACCCCCGTCCTGGAAGAATTTGGGGTAAATGAGGAACGCGTTAAGAAGATTATCGAAGAGATGATCCAGGAGCACCTATCCAAGGAAATAACCGATGAAGGCAGTGTGCTGAATTTGCTGTAATTTAAAATTGGGTCATCATAGAAGCCGATATCTTGAGGCGAATTCAAAGGTTGAAAATGAACGAAATTACAGAAAATATGAGACGCTGCCATGCAGGAATCGCATGGATAAATATATGGATTTAAAGAGCTGGAACTCAACAGGCAGGTCCAGCTGGCGTGCTATGCCACACTCTGCTGACATGCTATGGCCCATAGGAGCTCGAAAATGGAACCTCGATTGAACATCGTCACACTGGGCGTCAACGACCTCGGCCGTGCCATCCGGTTTTATAGGGATGGCCTTGGATGGCCAATGTCTGGTGTAAGCATTGGAGATTTTGCAGTCTTTAAGCTCAGTACGGGCACGGCCCTGGCCCTGTACCC
>DATMZB010000407.1:0-3158 GCA_035560655.1 Methanotrichaceae archaeon
ATAATATCCTGAAGTCGGGGCTTTCGATGCAATTTTTAGCATATCCAGGTAAATAGTGGCGCCATTATTTAATTCGAGGCCTATTTAGTCTGATTAAGATGTATGTGTTTAGCTACTCAGCTTAATTTTGAGCATCTTTAGACTATCGAGTCCCTGCAGTGACCATGTAGCCGTCACAGTCATGATCCGTTCATGAATCGATGTCCCTTTGCAGTTGCGCAAAGTCCCTATGATCTTCCTCTGTACAACGTGTTCACGAAGTGCTCGCTCCGCTCTGTTATTGGTGGGCTCCACACCCGGCTGAATGACAAAAGTGAACCAGAACTCAAAGCCATTGCTAATCTTACCGATGAAGCTCTTGACTTTCAAGTCGGCGTACTCTCTAGTGATGAGCTGATTGAGCCTCGCTCTTGCCAAATACCACACCACTTTTCGAACTTTAGGGGGAGGGTCGCTTTTGAGAGCATCGATGATCTGGTCATAGAGATCCCTGAGTATCTCATGTAATGGAACTGCCTCAGTGATCTTCTCTGCCAGATCTTTTGATTCCCTGAGCAGGTGAGCCCAGCATCTCTGTATGTGATCTGTGAAGCCTGAGTAAGATCTCCAGCCATCACAAACGATAGTTCCTTTGAATTCCCTGGTCAGAACTTCTAACAGAACCTTCATGCCCCGGCTCTTGCGAATCACGATAAAAGTCTCGGCTGGAGTTGTAAACACCCAGATCCAGTGATTCCTTCCCTGAACATCGATTGATGTTTCATCGATGTAAAGAACCGGAGCATAGCGAATCCTGTTGAGAATGGCATCATACTCAGACTGAACCGCATCAGCGGCACGGCGAGTCAAGTCAAGGATCGTAGCAGGGCTTATAGTCAGACTATGTACTCGCCTAAGCGTATCTTGAATCTTCCTGTGAGGCAACCGATCTTCATATTTCAGGAGTGCTACCTGTGCAATTATGTTATTGCCAAACCTGCCTTCAGTTGGGCAACCTGGATCGGTCCCAACAACCTCTTTCTGGCAATAAGGGCATATGTAATGGCAAATTCTGTATTCAGTGACTGTGACTGGTTGAGGTTCAGGAATTTCCTCAATGATCTTTGATTCTATTCTGAAGGGGTCACCAAGCTTCGCACCACAATCAGGACATTGGTCTTTAGTGACCTGAACCTGTCTATCGGGTTTGGCTGTTGGTCGTGTCAGGCCAATATGTCCTATCTTCTGGCCAGGCTTTCCTTTAGACCCGTCTTTAAGATCCTTTTTGCATTTGCCACCACGTTTTAGGCTCGGCGGAGTATGGGCATTCTCATATTGAGCTAAGAGGGCTTCAAGTTCCTTAATACGGCCTCTAAGCAGCTCGTTCTCATGCCTTAATTGGTCAATCTCCAGCTTCTGTTGATCAATCGTGTCTAGAAGTCGCTTGATAGTTTCCTCTTGATCCATAATCCATTCAGATGTCAATTGATGGCTTATTATATAGATTTCTCGATCAAAGGGAATCTATATCGATAGGAGAGAGATGTGGTGATGAGCTAAACACATACATTTGTTAAAACTAAAATGGCTAGATCGTTTGCTGTCGTGCTTTTCTGCCTCGCCGGACTTTATAGAATGCTTCATTCAATGATTGACCATATTCATGCGTACTATAAATATTGGGATCTATTCGCGAACAGGTCCTGAGTTTAGAACCTTCGATGCATAGCTAAGATGCGCTGTTTGAATATCAATTACAGAACTAATGGCCACTGCCGGGAGTGCAAATGCCTTTATAAATCATGGCGACCTTTAAACGCCCAGATGAAGGCGGTACTGATCCTTTCGGGCGGGCTCGACTCCACAACGCTCCTTTATAAGCTACTGGCAGACGGATACCAGGTGGAAGCCATAACCTTTGACTATGGCCAGAGGCACAGGCGGGAGATAGACAGCGCCCGAAAGATCGCTGCCATAAATGGTGTGCCCCATAGGGTGGTAGACTTAAGCGCCATTACTCCACTCCTCGGTGACAGCGCCCTCCTGGGCGGAAAAGATATCCCATCATGCCACTACACCGAGGATGCTGCCAAGCAGACCGTGGTCCCCAACCGCAACATGATAATGCTCTCTATAGCTGTGGGCTATGCCGAGGCCATGAAGATCAGCGAGGTCTACTACGCAGCCCATGCCGGAGACTGGGCGATATACCCTGACTGCCGCAGCTCTTTTATCGAGGCCATGGCTTCTGCAATCAGGCTTGCTACCGCCTGGAACCCGGTGGAGCTGAAAGCGCCCTTTGTAGGCATGACCAAGGCCGAGATAGTGAAGCTGGGACTGACCCTGAATGTCCCTTATGAGCTGACCTGGAGCTGCTATCAGGGCGGCGATAAGCCGTGCGGCGTCTGTCCAACCTGCATCGAAAGGGCCGAGGCATTTGCTGTTAATCGTGTGGATGATCCTTACAATTGCCTTTAGCCGTCGGAGCTCAAGAATAATTTAATATCTCTAATTAGCCTATTCCTGATTATCCTATGCCCAATATAGGTAGATGTCCCCTTCTTGGAGGTCTGCTCAGGGCTTCTGCTCAAGCACAGAGCTTTTAGGGCTTATCATTGCCACGTTCTGAAATTTATTTGTTGAGAGTTCAAGCACTTCGGCCGTGATTGATGTCAACTGCTGGTTCTTCAGTAGATTGCTGACCAATCCTAAAAGACAAAGGCTTGCTTTCAGGGCTTCATGAATCGGCTTTTTCCCCTGTTATGTACCTTATCAGTCCCGGGCTGATTCTGGCTTTCTCCTGGATCTGGACGGAGATCTCCTCGGCATCCATCCCTGTTGAAGCCAGAGATTTTATCTCATCCTGAGTGGTCTCCTCAACTACGAAGTATTCGTCTAGATCCTTTCTGTGGCCCCATACATCTCCTTCAATGATATCCACGCCCTGCATGCTGAGGAATAATTTGGTGGCACTGGCCATGTTCTTCCAATAGGTAGATGAGATCTGTATAGCTCTAAGCCTTGGACATGCTTTCAGCAGATTCAAGTAATCGATATTGGACGGCCGAAACGCCAGATGTACCATCTTCTCATTTTGATTGAGCTTCGGGATTTCGCTCTTCGTACTTACTACCCTGAATATCATAACGTCCCTCCAACCGCCTCTATTATCTTTAAGT
>DATMZB010000408.1:0-4965 GCA_035560655.1 Methanotrichaceae archaeon
AAAGAGCAAGGGGTGGAAATTAAGTACGTCAGAATACAACCGCAAAGTTTATAATCGTTATGACTTATCTCGTCATTTGCCGTACATCGGAAACGGCGTTTGGGGTTAGGGAGAGCTGTATTAGAGATTGAGCTTCGGCTATATTTCGTCAAGAACCGATGAAATAAGATAAATTTAAACCTCGGAGACATTACATGAGAAAGATAACTGGTATAATAATTGGATCCATCTTGATATCTCTGATAGCACCCATAGTTGCAGAACTGCCATCAAGCGCAATGAACGCGAACGCAATGAATGCGAACCGAGAATCCGTAGAGCAACCTTCCAATGTGCCTATAATGAATTCAATAAGCCCCGTATATGCCTGGGTTGGTCAGCCCGTAGTAGATCTATCTGGAATAAATCCTGCGGTATTCCGAAATAGCGCATTCAGCAAGGTTCCCGGCGGCCTGTCATCCGGCAGCACGTATACTGAAAGCATCAACTATTTCTTGAAGGATAACCCGGACGATGGTGTCAGCAGAATCGCCAAGAAAGGGTCAAAGATTGGACTTATTCACTGGTCTTAAATGGCACAGTCACAAAAAGATCGCTCTTACATAAATCTCAGATTGTGGAAGCTGCATATATGGCAGATGCCACATCAACCAGCAGCGCACATAAGGCAACGAAGGATTGATGATGCAATCAATCCTGGCAAAAGAATCTAGAAGCTCGCATGCCAGCCGGTATCGCAACAATGGGTTCCAGGATTTAAGTGGGAAGCCTGCCTCCAATCTCCCTCCTTTTTTATTCTTGCACTTGCTGGCGCGCCTGGCCGGGATCGAGTTTAACCTAGCAAGAACACTCCACGGCGCTTCTCTATAGTATCATTTCCAATTATCGATACTGCCACTTATCCTGGAGCATCAGATCCATCAGCTGCTGGCTGCTTTGCTTCCAGGTCAGCCATGGCATGCCCTCCGATCTCGGATGACGGCCGGACTGATACAGCGCCAGCCACTCCATCACCGCTCTTGCAAGATCTGCTGGCTCTCTGCCATTGAAGTAGAACGCATGATCTCCTGCCACCTCACGAAATACGGGGAGGGCGCGGGCAATAATTGGCAGCTTGTGCTGGGCAGCCTCTATGAGCGGCAGGCCAAAGCCCTCGCCATATGAAGATGCGATGAGGCATGTGGAGGCAGCATAGACCTTTTCCAGGTATTCGTCGCTGATGCCCTCAAGCCAGAAGAGCCGGCGTCCGTGTTCCGGGTGGTGGCGCATGGTTTTTGCCAGCTCATCCATTCCCCAGCCCTTCCTGCCGACGATCACCAGGTTGGCATCACAGCCATCCGCCCAGAGCTTCTCAAATGCAGCCAGAGTCTGGGCGTGACCCTTTCGCGGCTCGATTGTGCCCACCATCAGAAAGCTCGGGCGTGCTGAAAGCTGTGAGAGCACCTGGTGAAAGTCGTGGGGCAGGCCGCGGGTGGGCACTGAGTTCTCGACGTCTGCTCCCAGGTGGAACCAGCCTATTTTGAAGGGGCGCAGGCGTTTTTGACCGTTGGCCTTCAGCCACTTTGCAAGCTCGTCTGCCACGGCGTGAGAGATGCAGACAGCGCCGTCAGAGGTTGAGACTGTGAGCAGCCACTCTTTGAACTCAGAACACAGGTCCGGCCAGAAAGACTCCGGGTCCAGTATAGGCAGGATGTCATAGACAACGTGATAGACGCGTATGCCCTTGTTTCTCATGAATTGAGTCTTCTTCTTATGAGAGATCGCAACGCCTGGATGAAGGTCGAGATAGAGGAGCATATCCCCCGGGCACAGCTCCATCCATTCATTGCCGGCGGTCTCCCCGGACCTGCCCAGTATTTTATTGATCAGTGCATCTGCTCTATAAAACTCAAGATCTCCTGTAGTTGTGTAAACAAGCTCAATATCTATCTTCTGCTGATTGGTGATGAGCTCCTTGCAGATGGCTCGTACAACCCTCTGAATCCCGGATAGATCGTCCTGCTTTATGACTGAGCTGACATCCAGGAATAGTTTAGGGCGATGATCTTTTCTCGTACAGAAAGTCTCTGCGATGGAGGCAGATAGCGCAACCAGATCTTTGTCATCAAAAGGCGGGCTTGGCCTCATCGCTGCCACATGGCTGGTGATGCTTTGGACTGAATCGTGTTCCAACGAGGGCTGGACACTGGAGTTGATCGCATCATTATTCCTGACGATCTCCTCGAATACTGTCAATAACGATCCTGCGCTCTTCTCCCATGAAAAGGTGCTTGCTTGCTCTATGCCATGCTCTTTTAACTGGCTTCTGAAGCTGCCGTCAGTTAGAGCACGCTCAATCTTTTTAGCTATATCAATGTCATCGTATGGATCGAATAAAGCCTCTTTAAGCCCTATCACCTCTGGGAGGCTGGAGGCGTTTGAAGCCAGGACTGCAGCTCCACAGGCCATGGCCTCTAGCGGCGGAAGTCCAAATCCCTCATGGATCGATGGGAAGACAAAAAGATCTGCCAGGTTGTACAGCATCACCAGCTCATCGTCATCCACATGTCCTGTAAAGATCACGTTTGATCCAATGCCCGGCCTTTTCAGTATGTTGTGATGATTGGTGTCCTCTTTAAGCCCCCTTCCAACCATCACTAATTTATGAGATCTCAAGATCTCTTTTGGCAGTTTCGAGAATGCTGTATAGAGGGCATCCAGATTTTTATGCGCATCAGATCCGCCTACATACATTACAAAAGGACCTGATATGTTCAGCCTTGCTAACAGCGCTTTCTTGTCATCAGGACCAATGTTTTTTGGCCTGAACTTCTCATGGTTGACTGCATTATGGATGGAATAAATCTTCTCAAGAGGTATTCCCAGGAGCTCGCTGATCTCTCTTTTCGAAGACTGCGAGACCGTTATAACTGCATCCGATTTTTTTATAAATTCTATCTTCTCCTCATACCAGGAGCGTATTATGCTGTCTGTGAGGTATCTTTGAGGGTAAACCAGGGGCGTGACGTCATGAATCGTGGCGCATATGATCGAATCTGTGGGCAATATCTTGATGCTTGTGCAGGCAGCATCGAAAAGCCCTTCCTGTAAATTGGTGGAAAAGATGATATCGCCTTTGAGGCTGTTTAAAAACTCCTCTCTGAGGATATCGCCGGCCTTCTTTCGCCATGTGTTCTTGAGGTTGATTATGGCGGTATCAAAGAACTGCTGCCATACCTTTATATTTTCCGGGGGCAGAATATCCTCGAATTCAGCTCTTATAGCCTCTATAGTATCAGGAAAAGCCCCGTTTAAGGCGAGAATGATCTCATGACCTCTCGGATTGAGGGCGATGGCTTTGGCCAGTTCGATTGTGTAGCGGCCAACTCCTCTATTTTTGGAAAAGGAAGTCTGTGCTCCCTGCATGTCTATGACGACGCGCATCGCTAGCTCTCCGTGTTGTGTTCCTCTATGGCGGCTTTCAAATCGTTATAGATGCGAAGGGCGCTTGGTGTGAGCATGATGTGATCCGGAGAGACCTGAGCAAGCGTTCCGCCTGCGGTAATTCCCCTTGAGGCAGCAAACCTGAAAAGCCGCGACTCAAGAGATGGAGAGCTGCACACCCATGCCAAAGCCCAGGCTTTGAGAGCAGGATGGGCCAGGGCAAAATGCATCAGATGGGCAAGGACCTGGCCAAGAATAACTCCAGTGCCGCGCCTGATTGTCCTGGGGATGCTTGAGAGATTGCAGAAGCTAATCCCAGTCCCCTGAAACACGTATGACATGAAGACCAGACTCATATCTATTTTAATCGAATACCCCGCAGCATGCTGCGGCTGGCATGGGATGACGATCCGAGATAAAGATAGCGGTAGATGAAGATCAGTAGCCTGCTATTGAGAAATGGTTGAGGAAAGAGGGCAAAGTCATTGTGTATAAAATATTATGATGATTTCATCATATAAATCTGCCTCATGCCAAAGGGGATGAAGATTGGATACATATGCCATCGTGAGGGGTCTAATGGCCCTCAAGCTCTCTTTCAATCCTTTAGAGGGTCTCTGCACCCTATCAAATAATATTCGAGCTATTAAGATTGCTGTTTGGGGACGACCTCTAAGTCAATCCTTTAAAAATAGGCCAGGGCTGATCTCTCCATTTTCAGAGAAATACAGCCCATACCTTTTGCAGGCCTTCTCTAACTGGCCGTTGTTCAAGCCACTCCTGGCAAGTAGATGCCTGAGCCTATCCACCAGGCATCATCTATCTTCTTGACGTAAACGAGCTTCAGCTCTTCTTTGTTGCCATCCGCAGGATTGGCGAAGATGTAATAAGTAAGCCCGCTGCCGCCGGTCTTGGCTATAGCGATCATGTTCTGTATGAAGGCAACGCCGTTTTTGTCCTTCAGGTCGAACTGGCTCTTTCCTACGAAGTCGGGCCTCATTGGGTGGGCCAGATTGATGCCGCTGAAATCATCGGCGAAGATGTAGAGCTGGCCTTTGACGAACTGGCCCTCCTTATTATTGAACTCCGCAATCGCCTTATCTTTGCCGTTCTCCTGGGCATAGGCTGCAGCGCTGTCTACAAAAGAAACGAGCTCCTGGGGGGATACGCTCCCTGCGGCCTCGGCATGCACTGCCGAGATGGCTGCCACAAAGAGAAATATAGTTATACAGACTATACTTAGCTTCATAGATCGATGCTTTTTCCTTGCTATTTAAGCGTTATGGATTTTAGATCTGTGATAGAGACTGCTGAAATAGCAGGGATGAAATTCGCATCTTCCCGAAGCCATCGCCCTGTTCTGTATTACCTGGTTCATGGGCAGAAGTAGTGGCCATTATGGTCATTTCAATGATCTACCAGGCCCCCAAGGCATAGACGGCATTTTAAAAACCCTATAGGTAGTCCCCCTAGCGAGCCATGCCTGACGGTGAACTTCTCCAGACGGATTTTACCTTCAAGCGCCGTTATATAGTAGTAAAA
>DATMZB010000409.1:0-4536 GCA_035560655.1 Methanotrichaceae archaeon
TTAATATGATCACAGTTCTCAAAGTCGATTTTACCATCCTTTAGATCAGGTGGTCGAATAAATGGAACTCCCTCTTGAGTAAATTCATGCTGTAGGGGCCGATATTCCCCGTGATTCCCATCTTCAACAAAAATTATGTCTTTATCCGCAAGTTCTTGTACTGATGCAAAACGGACATTTTGTCCAAGATAAGATTGCATACTTTTTAAGAAAGGAAGAGCTAGCTTAGATTCAATTGACATATCCTAGCCTCTTCAAGTTAGCCCGGATCTCCGTCTCTAGCCTTGCTGATTCTCCAAACTGCTCGCACAATTTTTCCGTCAACCTCTGCATCTTCTCCCCAAAGGGCTCGCCATCTTCCTCCATGGCCACTGCACCGACGTATCGGCCAGGTGTGAGCACATAACCATTCTTCCCGATCTCCTCGATTGTAGCGCTCCTGCAAAATCCTGGCACATCCTCGTACTCCCCTGACCTAGGATCGCCCCTCCATGCGTGGTAAATGCCGGCGATCTTTCCAATCTCCTCCTTGCTCAGCTCTCGGTGTACCCTGTCGATGAGGAACCCCATCTTCCTGGCATCGATGAATAAAGTCATGCCCTTTCGGTCCCTGAACCTGCCATTTCCCTTGCTCCTGGCCAGGAACCACAGGCAAGCCGGTATCTGGGTAGAGTAAAAGAGCTGCCCCGGCAATGCCACCATGCAATCCACCAGATCAGCTTCGACAATGGCCCTGCGTATCTCCCCCTCCCCAGACTGATTAGAGGACATGGAGCCATTGGCAAGTACAAAGCCGGCAATCCCATTGGGCGCCAGATGATAGATGAAGTGCTGTACCCATGCGAAGTTGGCATTGCCCGCAGGAGGCACTCCATATTTCCAGCGAACATCCTCTCTAAGCCGTTCACCACCCCAATCACTGGAGTTGAACGGCGGATTTGCCAGGATGTAGTCTGCCTTCAAGTCCTTGTGCAAGTCTTTGTGGAAGCTATCGGCATGCTCAGGCCCCAGGTTATTATCTATGCCCCTGATAGCCAGGTTCATTTTGGCCAGCTTCCAGGTTGTGGAGTTGGACTCCTGGCCATAGATAGCGATATCCTCCCTGCGTCCTCCGTGGGCCTCCACGAACTTCTCGCTCTGAACGAACATGCCACCAGAGCCGCAGCAGGGGTCGAAGACCCGGCCTTTATAGGGTGCCAGCATCTCCACCAGTGTCTGCACCACGCAACGGGGCGTGTAGAATTGGCCGCCCTTCTTGCCTTCGGCTGATGCAAATTGGGAGAGGAAGTACTCGTATACCCGCCCCAAAATATCCTTGGATCGGTTTTCCTTATCGCCAAGGCCAATAGTACCCATTAAATCGATCAGCTCACCGAGGCTCTGCTTATCCAGGGCAGGGCGGGCGTAGTCCTTGGGCAGGATTCCTTTAAGCGACCTGTTATCACGCTCAATGGCCACCATGGCATCGTCGATGGTCTTGCCTATGGTCGGCTGTCTGGCGTTGTTCTGAAGGTGGGACCAGCGAGCCTCTTTTGGAACCCAGAAGACGTTCTCGGAGAGATACTCATCCGGGTCCTCGGGATCTGCCCCCAGATCTTTCTCCTTAAGGAGCTGCTCGTGCCTCTCCTCGAAGGCATCGGAGATGTACTTGATAAATATGAGGCCAAGGACGACATGCTTGTACTCGGCAGCGTCCATGTTGTTCCTCAGTTTATCTGCGGCTGCCCAGAGGGTGGCTTCAAAGCCAAGGGTTGCGCCATTCTTCTTAGAATTATTGCTACTTTTGCCTCTAGCCATGCCATGCTCCTTTATCTCTGGCTGGTTATTCTAGTAGTACACGAAATAGTTTGTGGATAGATGTGGCAACCGATGAAGAAGATAATACCAATAACATAAACACTTACTTGCAGGCCAAAACGTCGATGATGACCACATTATGCCACCAGGGAATTTGTCCAGCAAGCTGCTGGACTATTTGCTCGCTTGGATAAGCCTCAGCGAAGGCTCGCATGTAAAACAGATTGGCCCGTGACAGGCCCTTCATGTCTGAGAATTCATGGCGCAGGTCGTTTGCCAGGCATTCGATAACCTTTGCGCCCCAGCCGTCCTGTGCCTGGCGCTCCAGGATCGCTTGCCCAATCTGCCAGTAGAGCAGGACTAGCTCGCGGTTGACACTGAGAGCAGCGCGCACTCGGGCATTGCGGATGCGATTTTTCAAGCCATCCAGCAATTCCTGATAATCTCCGGTCAGAATTTCGTTTGACATCCCTTACCCGATCCTCTGATCTCATACCCTGGCATCTTCAGGTTGGCCTGAATCTTCTGCGTTAGACCTTGAAGTCTTCAACTCCTCTTCGTTCCTTCTGCCATCCTTCCTCGTCCCCGTCTTCCTAATGGAACATATCGCAGCCACAACCTGGTTTATCATCCCGACTCCCTCGTAAACATCTTCTCAATCCTCGCCAGCTTCTCCGGCGTCCCCAGCATCACCACCACATCATCCTTCTGGAGCACAGCATCATTCCCCGGCCTGGCCAGGCTTCCCGACCCCCTGTGTATCGCCAGTACTGCCATCCCCTGCCTCTCAAGCTCCAGATCTCCGACGGTCCTGCCGGATATCGGCGCCCCCTCCTCAACCATGAGCGTGATGACGTCCTCGCTTGCCAGGTGGATGTTCGCTGTGCAGTACGGCTGCCTTGAGAGCGTCCTAAACATCTCATACCCATCGGACCTTATCTCGTCAACATACCTCTCTATCTCATCTCTCGGCACGTCATACCTCTCAAGCACCCTGGCAAATATCTCAACAGACGTCTCGTACTCCTCAGGTATGACCTCATCCGCGCCTGCATCATGCAGCGGCTTCATCTCCTGCAGGTACCTGGTCCTGGCTATGATGTAGGCCCCGGACCCGAGCCTCCTTGCACCCTCGGCGATCCTGCGCGTCGATGCCGGATCTGAGATGGCTATCACCACCACCCTGGCCCGGCCGATGCCTGCATGCTCAAGCACCGAGTCCTGGGCTGCATCTCCGTAGATGATGTTCTCTCCAGCCTGGCCCTCAGCCCTGACTATCTCCGGGTCGCAGTCCACTATGATGTACGGTATCTTCGAGGCCTTTGCAGACCTGGCCACGTTCCTGCCGTTCACGCCATAGCCCACAATGATCAGGTGGTCCTCCAGCTTCTTTTCAGATGAAAACTCTGATGTTCCTGCCTTGAGCCGCTGTGGCAGTGGAAGCCTCATCATGCCGTCTGCAACCCTGGGCGCCAGAGCCATCAGGAACGAGGTGGCGCCCATTGTCAGGACCGTCACATCCAGGAATGCCTGATACTGGGCAGTAGGAAGAAGCCCGCTGTCCAGCCCCACCTTTGAGAGGACAAATGAAAACTCGCCTATCTGGCTGAGCGCCAGTCCTACAAGGATGACTATCCGCACCGGCAGCCCAAGAATAGCTATGGCCGACCCGGCCATTACAGCCTTTAAGGCCATTACCCCCAGCGCCAGCAGGATTATGTATCCCGGGTTTCGCACCAGAAACTCAACATCCATGAGCATGCCGATTGACACAAAGAAGAAGCTTGTGAATGCGTCCTTCAGGGGAAGGACGTTGCCGAATGCCTGGTAGCTGTATGGAGACTCGGATATTATGAGACCTGCGAGAAACGCCCCAAGTCCCAGAGAGAGCCCGGCCATGGATGTCAGGTAGGCGACGCCGATGCATATCGAGATGATGCTGAGAAGGAAGAGCTCCCTGTCCCCGGTCCTGGCTATGTGATAGAGCGCCTCGGGCACCAGCCACTTTGCGCAGACTACAACCACCGCAACTATGGCCAGGCCCCTTATGAGCATATCCAGAGGCGATGTGGCAGACGCCTCTCCAGAGAGCATCGGGATGACAAGCATCATCGGCACCACTGCCAGGTCCTGGAAGATCAGTATACCAAGTGTGGTCCTCCCATAGAGGCTGTCAAACTCAGCCCGGCTCTGCATTATCCGAAGGACTATGGCCGTGCTGCTCAGGGATATCAGGATCCCGACCAGCAGTGCCAGGCCTGAGGGCACCCCTACCTGCCTCAGAAGCAGAAACGCCGCAGATATTGTCAGGATCACCTGGAGAGAGCCGCCCACAAGGACATAGGTCTTGATCTTGAGCAGGTCGCGTAGAGAGACCTCCATGCCTATTGTGAAGAGGAGCAGTATCACCCCGATCTCTGCCAGCACCTCAACCCTGTCCACTGCCGCCACCAGGTCCAGGCCCTGGGGCCCTGCCAGAACGCCAGTGAGCAGAAAGCCAAGCACTGGCGGTGCCCTGATCCTGTGGAAGACGAAGAGCACAGCTACAGAGATCAGAAATATTACCGCAATATCCTTGAGCAGAGTCAGATCCATGATACCAGGCACCAGTCAACGGAAATACCATCTTAATTAAGCAAACCAACCTTGTCAACTACCACGGCCTAAAGTCCGTGGCTTGGTCTAATTTGATTCAAGAGTTCGGCGGACCTCGTATGCCAGCTTTATCCTCTTAGGTCT
>DATMZB010000410.1:0-2408 GCA_035560655.1 Methanotrichaceae archaeon
TCTCCATAAATTACCGGGACTTCGCCGTTCAGGATATTAAAGATGAACCTGGATATCACACCGGAATATTCAGATGATGGGTCCTGCCTCGGCCCATAAACATTGAAATAACGCAGCACAGTAGACTTCAGACCATACAGCTCTTCTAATACCTTGCAGTAATATTCGCCAGTGAGCTTTGATACAGCATAGGGAGATCTTGGATCTAAGCGCATATCCTCTCTCTTGGGCAGCTCCTGAGACTGGCCATAAACTGAGGCTGATGATGAGAATACGACCTTCTTTACACCTGCATATCTAGAGGCCATGAGAACGTTCAAAGTCCCATCTACGCCCACTGAGTTGGTCTCCAGGGGGTTTTCTACGCTGCTCTGCACAGAGGCTATTGCAGCCAGGTGAAAGACGCAATCTACATCAACAAAGGCCTTCTTTAGAAGGTCCAGGTCGGTAATACTCCCTTTTATGAACTTAGCGCCTATGCCTTCAATGTTCTTTATATTGCCTTTGGACAGATCATCAATTATCACCACATCGTTCTCATCTGCCAATCTCTCTGCCAGGTTCGAGCCTATGAACCCAGCACCACCAGTTACTGCATATCTCCTGCTCAAGTCAATCAGCACCTGCATATCCATTGATGATATATAAAATCGCTCAATGCCTTCATTGAGAGAGCTTGAGCTCCATCTTATAGCAGTCACTGCCCAGCAGGCAGATATCACCTATAGTGTCGATTATCTTAAACCCGCAGTCCTCATAAAGATTTATGGCCTTAAGATTTTCTTTCTTCACATAGAGGTACAGCGAAGAGATGCTATTCAGCCTCATCTCTTTGACGACATGCTTCATGATCATCTTTCCAGCGCCCTTTCCCCTGAAATCTTCTCTGACGACAAAAGAGCATATAACTGATATCTTATGCAAGCCTCTAAGTGATAAGCTGGGTCTGATACAGCAAAGACAATAGCCAACGACTTCACCGTCCCTGTTTAGGACATAAAATGTATCTTTGAAAATTCTGGAATAATTTAGGAGGGCTCTGCCGTGGCTTTGATCCCAATGGCGCTCAGATATGGCGATTACATCATTCAGAGACTTGTTATCGATCACAGCCACATATCGGCTCTCTGTCTTCTTCCAATCTCTTGATAGAAAGCCCCCAAGCATATCCAGTACAGATCTTCTATAAGATCTCACCAGGTTAGGCAGGATAGCCATGGGACGCTACTGCTTGTGCTGTTTAATGCTCTGCAACGCTATGCTTGCTCCCCGCAATAGATCAAACCTCAGGCTGGACTTCTCCACACCATAGTATGGGGCCAGCTGGGGGTTGAAGTTGGTTGCATAGGTGGTCAGCTGTGGCAGATTTCCCCGAAACATATTGTATTCCTTGAACCCTTTCTCCTTTAAATGCTTGAATATCTCCCAATCCAGCATTACATTTGCCCCAACTGACCTCAGCTCAGTATTAGACGCAGCTACCCAGGAGTAAGCTCTCTTGCTGTCCCAAACAACATTATAGGCACAGGCCTCCTCACCCTCAGGAGTTTCAGCAACCCACATTCCACATGAGTTCTGGTCTCTTAAGAGGTCGAACATCTTTTTAAAGTAATCCTCCTGCACTGGTGGCTTTATATTCTGCCTCTCAAAGGTCATTGAGAAGAGCTTATAGAACAGAGATGCATCAAGGACCTGTTTTATCGCCAAATTGCCTGCACTCGCTTTCCTGAGGTTATACTTCACGCTTTTAGAAGCATTAGCTTCATCATGGCTGGCGAGGTCCAAGCTGTAGGTGTAGAAGACCAAGTCCCTCCATCCATTCCAGGTAAGTGGCCTGATATCTGTGAACCCCGGAGAGTTGACCAGTTGAATGTGATCGAAATGTTCAGCGGAAATGGCACTGCACAGCGATCTCATCACCTCGTCATACCGTATCCACTGGCCCTGTGACTTCTTCCCACCGTTATTGAACGGCGAGATTGCAAAGCCCCCATAAGGCGTCAGAGTGCAGGAGGCTGTTGCCATCTTGAACGCTCCCCTCGAGGTTCGAACAAAGAAAGAGCACCCGCCAAGAAGCGAATCTCCCTCAAAGCATCCTATGATCCTAAGCTTCTGATTGAAGAGCTCACTGTTGGCATTCAGCCAGAAGCTCTTGTGAAATATGGTGCCCTGTGGTGAAGAATCCACAAGTTCATCCCATAACACGTGCTCATCTCTTCCTATCTCTCTGACACTTAAATCAGACATATCCCATTCCCCATCTCCACATGTCCACTCCACTTCCCCGCTTGTTTCTGCATCGATTACGAAAATTATGAATATTATTTCCAGATGCTGCTGATCTTCGGCGTTCCATCTCAAAAAGATGGTTGTATGCCCTATAGAAGAGGGATGATTGCATACTCTCT
>DATMZB010000411.1:0-3031 GCA_035560655.1 Methanotrichaceae archaeon
GCACATTTCATTGAACCTCAAACAACAGGCCATGCGGACTTCAGACAGCGCAGCCCTCTTCCAAAAATTGAGCTTTGATGCAGCGGTCATGGGCAGCTCATGCCCGCATAAGATGACTATATAAACCGCCAGATCTCCAAAGGCTCTCTTGAGGATTGCGATGATCAGTATCAGGGAGGCACTGTATTCAGCCCTCAGATATCACAGGGCCGGCACCATATTTCACCTGCCGGGATCGGCACTGGTGCCCCTGTATGCGGGGCTGGACGAGTTCAACACCGTTCTCATGAGGCACCCGGCATCAGTGGGCTTTGCAGCAGATGCCTGCGCCAGGCTCACCGGCCTCGGCGTGGCAATGGTGGCCCAGGGTCCGGGCATTGCAGGCATAGTTCCGGCCCTGATACACTCATGGAAGGATCACGTCCCTGTGGTCATAATCACTGCCAGGCCCGGCTATATGAAGGGCGACCCAGGCGCCTGGCAGGCCTTTCCAGTCAGAGAGGTGCTGGGTCCCGTGTCCAAGGGGTTCGTCGAGGTCTCAGAGGGCTGGCCAGAAGAGTCATTCAGATACGCCTTTGACCTGGCGATGACCCAGCCCTGCGGCCCGGTGGTGATAGATGTTCTATGGCCGTCTCCTGACGAGGCTGTGCCGCAGGCATCGGGCCCGGATGAGAATGCAAAGATGGTGGAACATCTTCCAATCTGCCCTGCAGCATTTCTATCCAATCTGCGGCAGGCAATAGAAGCCTCGTCCAGGCCTCTGATCCTGGCGGGCGCAGGAGTTCTGAGCGAATGGGACGATCTGAGGACCCTGGTACATGATCTGAACATCCCAGCAGTCACAACCGCGCCTGCCAGGGGGGTCCTGGATGAGATGGACCCTATGTGCCTGGGCCCTTCTGGAACGATAGGCAGCCCGTCTGCCAACGACGCCCTGTGCCGGGCGGATCTTATACTGGTGCTGGGAAGCAGGATGGCTGCAAACTCAATCCAGCCCCTGATCTCTTCAGGATTGAGGCCGGCAATATTCCAGATAGCCGGTGACCCTGCAGACAGGTCTCATGTGGTGGATGCATCCAGCTTCTGCGTCTGCACTGCCGGGTCTGTGATCGATGGCCTGATGAAATCCTTCCTGAGCCCAAGGTCTGCATGGTACCATCGCCTGGAGGCTACGGCACCGATTACAGTGCCGGCCCTGGCCGAAGCTCTGAAGGCAGTCGATGACAAAAGCATACTCATAATGGATGCAGGCGCAATTGGGCTTGCCACATACCGCAGCTTCGTCGCCCGCAGGCCGATGCACCTTCTGTACCAGTGGGGGATAGCGTCCATGGGCACATCTCTGCCCGCAGCAGTTGGTGCATGCTTCTGTGGCGTAAACAGGGCTGTGGTAATCTCAGGCGACGGCGGTCTCCTGGCAGGGTGTCCCGAGATCTCAACCATTGCCGAGAACTCTCTTCCAGTCAAGGTTGTAGCCTTCAACAATGGAGGGCTGCAGTTCATACGCGAGATCCAGCAGAGGGAACTCGGAAGGGAGGTCGATGCCTCTTTCGGGCCTGTCGACCTGGCATCTGTGGCAGAGTCTTTTGGAATCAGGGCCGCAAGAGTGAGAGAAGGCGAGGATCTGACGTCTGAGATCCGTAATGCATTGAGAGATTCAGAGCCTATGGTACTGGAGGTTAAACAGGAGATCAGTCCCGTGGATCTCAAAGGCACTCAGTGGGACAGGAAGGTTCGGGCGACGCCTGTGCGGCTGAAGGCTTAGGTTCAAATCAGGCCCCGGGCAGGGCACAAATCACAAAATATTTGCGAGCAGCGGCCTATATCTACTGTGATATTTATCTCAATGGGTAGTGGAGAAGGGTGAAAGACCCCGGACTTCAGGCCGGGGATGTAGAGCCCTTCCCTGATTCTACCAATATCTATATCTTCTCGTAAATCAACACCAGTACACCCCTCAGTAACCATTCTGAGGCCTGATCTACGCCTCTTTTTAGGTAGGGCACTCTTCAGAGATCCTGAAGAGAGAGACGGCGAATGTGGATCAACCGTCTTGCTTGGCATGGACATGGCAACATGGCAGAGGAAGATTGGCGCTTGAATCTTCCAGGCAAGACAGGCCGCCAGGTAAAGGGAAATCTGTGAAACCTCAGAGCTTCGCCAGCTTTTGTGTCAACCGGCCAATCGTATCCAGACTTTTCGCTGAGATACAAGCCACGGCCTTTAGGCCGGGGTAGTTGACTCTTCCGGATAGGTCTGTCCCAGTCTGATTCCAGTGCTCATGTCGCTGATTGATGATAGACAAAATCCGAGAAAATTCTTTGTGAGGATGATATGGCCAATGAGAGTGGAGAGACTTCCAGGGAATGCTGCGGGCCCTGCACCAGGGTCGTAAAGTTCATGGTCGCCTATGACGTGCCGCCCAATGCCGGCGCCAGCGTCCCGCCCTATACAGAGGTGGATGGTTACAGATACATCAACATCTTCGTACGCTTCAGCCAGCAGGCGGCTGAAGAGCAGCCTGTGGATCTGGGAGTGATCTTCGCCTTTGATGCAGACGGCACCATGGGGGCCAGGCGCTACATCAACCTGGAGGCAAATATCCCGGCTCCACAGGTCACACACTTCGTAGAGGTCTCGGGCACAGGCACCTGGCACGGCAGCCAGGCCGGGATGAGCAGCTATATGGTGAGGCTGCCGGTAATGGGACCATTTGTCCAGGTGATAGCTTACAACAGGGCACCTATCAAGAGGACTGTAAGCATCTGGGCCTATCTGGTCTCTTAAGCTATATAAATCTTAAAACAGAATTCAATACCCGGAGGAATGGCTCAAAATAGCCGGCCGGCAGAGCGCTGGTTCCATGGTTCCAGCGCTTTGCATATGATATTGATCTCAGCATCCTGCCCTATATGGGGCAGATCGCCCAAAGCCAGTCGAGAGATCATTAAGACGGACCATCTGCCCGGCCCGGACGCAGGTTTGAGCACATGGCGCTCATCCTGATACGGCCTGGCCAGGTCCGTCCATA
>DATMZB010000412.1:0-4244 GCA_035560655.1 Methanotrichaceae archaeon
TGCTATGAAAATTACCAGAAGGGCCAGGTGAGCATATCCAGACGCAGGACTCCCATGGCCGACCTGCCGCTGGGAGCCACCGAAGACCGAGTAGTAGGCTCTCTGAATGTGGAGAGGGCCATAAAGGAGGGAATAAAAGCCCTTGAGCCGGGAATACTGGCGGCCGCCAATCGTGGAATACTCTACATAGATGAGGTGAACCTTCTGGACGACCACGTGGCCGACGTCCTTCTGGATGCTGCAGCCATGGGCGTGAATATAGTGGAGAGGGAAGGTGTGTCCGTAGCGCATCCTGCCAGGTTCATGCTGGTAGGAACCATGAACCCCGAAGAGGGAGAGCTCAGGCCCCAGCTCCTGGACAGGTTTGGATTGCAGGTGATTGTAGAGGGCATTGAGGATGTCGATTCAAGGGTGGAGATCGCCCGGAGGGCTGAGCAGTTTGATTCCGACCCTGAAGGGTTTGCCAGCCGATTTGAGCCCGCCCAAGTCGAGCTTCGTCAGAAGATCTCTGCAGCCAGAGAGATCCTCAGTTCAGTGACCATGGACGACTCACTGCTGAGA
The DNA here is from genome assembly GCA_035560655.1 of Methanotrichaceae archaeon. Lineage (GTDB taxonomy): Archaea > Halobacteriota > Methanosarcinia > Methanotrichales > Methanotrichaceae > DATMZB01. Next base: position 562 of record DATMZB010000412.1, read on the forward strand.
ATGATAGCTTCCACCTGTAACGACATGGGAATCAGGACCCACAGAGCGGAGATAGTGGTCTCCAGAACCGCAAAGACCATCGCCGCCCTGGACGGCCGGACCTCTGTGAGCCATGAGGATGTAAGAAGAGCCATGGAGCTGGCCCTGTCCCACAGGATGAGAAGCAGGCCTTTTGAGCCTCCCACCATGAACCAGGAGCGTCTGGAGAAGTCCATCTCCAAGAACAAGCCTCCAGAGAGCCAGGATAATAAGGACCAGAAACAGGAGCAAAGACAGGAACAAAGGCCAGAGGAATCGTCTCAGGACGATTCCAGCCAGGCTGAGAGCCATCCATCCCTTGAGAAGGTATTCAATGTGGGAGACCCCATAGACGTCAGGCAGATCAAGGCCTGGACACGCAGAGACAAGGCCATGCGCAGGAAGACCAGCGGCAGGAGAATGAGCACACTCACCCTGGGCAGCTCGGGAAGGTACCTGCGCCACAGGTTCCCCAGGACCGGCAATGATGTGGCAATCGACGCCACCATCAGGGCGGCAGCTCCTTACCAGCGCACCAGGGCAGGAGAAAATGCAATCAAGGTGAAGAGCGAGGACATAAGGGAGAAGGAACGAGTCAGAAAGATGTCTTCGGTGGTCCTTTTCGTGGTCGATGCCAGCGGGTCCATGGGAGCTGATAGGAGAATGGAGATGGCCAAAGGAGCGGTCCTGTCAATGCTCATGGACTCCTACCAGAAGCGGGACAAGGTGGGCATGGTGGCTTTCAAGGGAGATGCGGCTGAGATCCTGCTTTCCCCCTGCTCGAGCGTTGATCTAGCCATGAAAAGCCTATCAGAGATGCCCACAGGAGGAAAGACGCCTCTATCTGCTGGACTTTCCAGGGGCTTGCAGATACTTCAGGGAGAGATCAGAAAGGACTCTCAGGCCAGGCCCATGATGGTGCTGGTCTCTGATGGAAGGGCCAATGTGGCCCTGAGCCACAACATGAGAAATGAGATCATGGAGATATCCGGCCAGGCCAGGCAGGCCGGGGTTCACACTGTGGTGATAGATACAGAGGTTGTTACATCATCATTCATGGATATGAGGCTTGGATATTGCCGTGACATAGCAGAGGCCTCTGGCGGAAAGTACTATCCTCTCTCAAGCCTGAGCCCTGATGCGCTCAGCAGCATAGTGGAAGGAGAACATAACCTGCTTCTAGAGGTCAATAACTGATATGGCCAAGATGATTGATATATCTCGTCTGACCAAGGAGTATTCCGGCCAGAGAGTTATTGATGGACTTGACCTCCAGGTGGACCGGGGAGAGCTCTTTGGATTTCTGGGGCCAAACGGTGCTGGCAAGACCACCACAATAAGGATACTGACAACGCTCACCAAGCCCACTTCAGGGAAGGTCCTGATAAACGGCATAGATGTGGCCACGGACCCTGCCAGGGTGAAAGCTGAGTTTGGCATAGTCCAGCAGCATCTGAGCCTTAACCGTGACCTGACAATCGCTGAAAATCTGGAGTTCCATGCCAGGCTGCACCACCTCACGAGATCAGAGCGAAAGGAGAGGATATCGGACCTTCTGGACTACGTGGAGCTGACAGATCACTCCGATTACCTCATAGACAACATCTCAGGCGGAATGAAAAGGCGGGCCATGATCGCCCGGGCACTGATTCACAGGCCGAAGCTGCTGTTTTTAGATGAGCCGACAGTGGGCCTGGATGCTCAGACCAGGAGGAAGGTCTGGGACCTGATCAGGAGGATGAATTCAGACGGAACCTCGGTCTTTCTGACCACTCATTACATAGAGGAGGCTGAGGCCCTCTGCAACAGGATCGCCATTATTCACCATGGCCGTCTCATATCCCTGGGCTCGCCCTTGAAGCTGCGCCAGAAGCTTGGCGTTATTGCAGTTGAGACCAAGACAAATGGATGCGTGACAAAGTACAGGTACTTCCAGGACAGGGACTCTGCATCTGAGTACATTTCGGGGCTGCCCGACTCTGAAAAGGTAGTCATGCGCCAGTCCAATCTGGAGGATGTCTTTGTGGAGATCACAGGCCAGAAGGTCATGGGGGATTAGAAAGATGGACGCTTACAGCATATTATGGTCTGACCTAATGGCCCTGAAACGCAGATGGCCGAGGTATCTCCTGACAACTCTTGTCAGCCCGATCCTTTACCTGGTCGCCTTCGGCTGGGGCCTGGGACGGGGCATAAATATGAACGGGACAAGCTATCTGGCCTTTGTAGTGCCTGGAATCATCGCCCTCACTGCCATGAACACCAGCTTTAACGGGGCAGGAACAAGGCTGAACGTTGACAGGCTCTATTTCAAGAGCTTTGATGAATGCCTCATGGCGCCCATCGGCCTGCTCTCGCTATTGCTCGGCAAGGCCTCAATAGGCGTAGTTAGAGGGCTTGTAAGCTCGACTGCCTTCATAGCTGTAGCTCTCATCCTGGCACCAGGGTTTCATCTGAATTCATTATTCATCATCGGCCTTCTGGTAACCTGCCTGACGTTCGCCTTCCTGGGAGTGCTGGCGGCGCTCATGGCAAAGTCCCATGAGGATATGGCCACGTTTGGCAACCTCATTCTGCTTCCAATGACATTCCTTGGTGGGACGTTCTTCTCACTCAGCCAGGTGCCAAGCGCGCTTAAGTATGCTCTATACCTGCTGCCATTGACCCATTCGAGCATCTGCCTTCGAGCTGCAGCTCTGGGCGAGCCCACACCATGGAGCTCTCTAATTGTGCTGACCTGCTTCATGCTGGCCTTCTTCCTGGGAGGCATGGCCGTGCTGAAGAAGATAAGCATCTGAGATGAGATCGGCTGCAGCTCATCTCCTTATAAGAGAGATTGATGGACCGACGGGGATGGGTTAGGCATACTGAAATACACCAGCTTCAGGTCTGATTTCTGGCCGGCGGCCGCAGCTGCTCTTATAGACTTCAATCCTCAGACCGGGCGAGGGCAGTCTCACTTGCAGCAAGGGGCAGATGCCTCTCCTCTATTCATGTGATAGATGCCAACCCTGGGGAGGACGTCCTGGCAAGAGTGGCTGAAAGCTGCATATAAGCCAGGTCTTCTGCCCATTGACCTGCCTGATGAGATCGGCCAGATGTCAAAGAGCGAGGCAGGTCTCCTGGTCGAGTCGAGCATGGGTCCTGAGGCATGCACGGCATTACATTCCCCGGCAGGTAGGGCTCTAGCGGCAGACGAGCCTTCAATGCCTTTATTGGCAGAGCATTATCTCAAAAGAGCCCACCTAGAGATCTTTGGCCATGGACGTCGTGGTGAGCTTAACATGTTTCACGCCTTTAAGGGACATCATCCTCTCTGCTGCCCTTCTGACCTCCTGGCCGTCTCCTCTGAGCACCACTATCTCCAGGCAGCTATCATGATCGAGATGAACATGAAGGCTCGACTGGATTATGCGGCCAAAGTCATGCTGGATCGCAGTGAGGTTATCCACCAAGCCTCTTTGGGAATGATCATAGACGATCGTTATCACGCCCACGCGTTCGCCCTGGACATCGCTCATCCACTCATAATGGACAATGTAGTTTCTGATGGCATCTCTGATGCCCTCTGAGCGGGAAGAATAGCCGCGCTGAAGGATTATTTCATCGAACCTTGTCAGGAGGCTATCTGGCAGGGAAACGCCAATTCTCATTAAATCTTGTTC
>DATMZB010000413.1:0-5247 GCA_035560655.1 Methanotrichaceae archaeon
CGGAGATCGCATCCATTGGCGAACAGGAAGCTTGTGGCCGTATGCCTCGCAAAGACATGGACTCCGCCTGATTTCTCGACTCCAGCTTTCTTCTTGTAATAAATAAACATGCGGTTTATGCTACGTCGTTCTCATCGCTTACCAAAGTCTGAATAAAATAATGCCATCTATCTTCAGTCTCCAGAAGCGGACAAACCTCAAGATACTTCTTCAGGGTCTTGGCGCAATCATTGGATAAATATGCAATTCCATCTCGACCTCCCTTCCCTGCGCGAACATGTATGGTTAGCGTTTTTAGATCAATATCTTGGTCATCCAGGTTGCAGAGTTCGCTGGCTCTCAAGCAGCCATAAAATAGAGTCCGCAACATTGCATAGTGCCTAATATTATTGCAGGCATCGAATATATCTCGGACATCCCCTTCATCGAAATAATAGGGTAGCTCATCGTTTCTCTTTAGGAAGGGCAAAGAGACTGTCTCGCCCAGCATCCTGTGATAGTTGATCATGGCAAAGCTGCAGTTGTTTATAGTGCTTCGCGATAGTCTCCTTTCTTGAAGGGATTGCCTAAACTGGCTCGCAGCTTCAATAGGTGGCTTATCAGTCCCCGAGAATTTTAGGTATCTACCTACATGACCAACATAGGAATCTATAGTGGAATCGTGGAACCCTTTATCCTCAAGAAAACGCTTATATCGCTGCAAAGGTACGCTAAAATCTCCTGAAGTTTTCCTATTCCAATCTATCTCTAACCGCCTCTTCATCATCTCACTCCAGGCGGTAACGTAGTGCAACCCTGCTACGCTACATCAGAGATCCAATCAAAAAAACAAAAGCCGCAATGCGGGAGACGGGATTCGAACCCGCGAACACCTGCGTGACAGGGCCCTCAACCCTGCTCCTTTGACCTGGCTTGGAAACCCCCGCGCCAATATGTTGATAGGCTGGATGCCTATCTATTTAAATCTACGACAGCTCAGATAGCTTTGCTCCGAGTGTCTCTGCCCTGCTCTTGATCTCCTGCGATGCTCTCGACACCAGGTCTTTGACCAGCATCGATCCATCGGTCTCTATGGTCATCACGAATGAATCCAGAACTGGGGTCACGGTTATTCCCCCGGCCTCGCACTCCTTGACGCAGAGCTTGCATAGGGAGCATTCCAGGGTATTTGTAGCTTTCGCTCGATCCGCCTCATCCAGCTCAAGAACCTGGCGTGGGCAGACCTTGATGCACTTACCGCAGCCATTGCATTCGCCAATTGCAATGGATGGCAGATTCTTATACCCACATAGAGTGCCTGACTGCCACTTGGCGTGATCCTTTCCTGTACGCTTTGTAGCATAGCCCTCAATTACCAGCTTCTCGTTTTCCCCAAGGATAACGATTGGTATTTTATCGAAGGCTGGCATGACTGTTGGGTCTGTGAACTTTACCTCGCTGGAATAGACCATGCCCGGTCCCTCTGCTGAGAGCATGAACTCCACCCTGCATCCGGGGCAGCCTGTGCCTGCGCACTGGCAGTCCTCTGGCGTGGAGAACTGGTCCAGGTCCTCTGCCTTTATGGGTATCAGTCCTATGCGAAGGCCTATCTGCTCATCGAAGAGCACAGAGGTGTTGTCGTAGAGGCTGATCTCATCTATGGCCAGTGTTGGGACCTCACTCATGCAGGCCCGTCTTATGCCGTTGGCGAAAGCGGGCGTAACGCCGCTGAGGAGGAACCTTATGCGGTCCTCCCTCAGCTCAAGTAGTTCAACCTGCAATTTTACACCCTTCGACCCCTCTTTCCACCCTTGGGCTTTGTGCCGTCGTGTGGGATTGGGGTCACGTCTTCTATCCTTCCGATTCTAAGGCCTGCCCTGGCCAGTGCCCTGATAGATGCCTGAGCGCCTGGTCCTGGAGACCTCTGCTTGTTGCCTCCAGGGGCTCTAACCTTTACATGAACGCCTACAATGCCCTTGTCTTTAACTGCGTCAGCGACCTGCATGGCCATCTGCATAGCAGTGTAGGGCGAGCTCTCATCCCTAGCAGCCTTGACCACCATTCCGCCTGAAATCTTTGCCAGGGTCTCTGCCCCGGTCAGGTCTGTGATGGTGATCAGCGTGTTGTTGAAGGACGAGTATATGTGGGCTATAGCCCATTTACCTTCTGCCATTTATCCTTCCACCCTGGGTGTTCTGGCTTGTCTCTCTGGATGGCCTTCCTTGGCCATGGGCGATCCGCCGTAATAATCTATGGTCATCTCGTCTCCACGCCTGACCATGTAGCCAGGTATGGTGACCTTCCTTCCCCCGACCTGTATATGGCCGTGGGTTATGAACTGCCTGGACTGCCTTAGCGTGTTGGCCAGTCCCTGGCGATACACCTGAGTCTGCAGCCTTCTCTCCAGCAGGTCTGTGACCTTCATTGAGAGGATGGCATCCAAGTCTCCGTCTTCCTTCAGGAGCCCGAACTTCTTTAATCGGCCTAAAACTGCCACTCTATCGGGGCTCTCCTCGCCGACTGCCGCAGCAGCCAGAAGGGTCCTGCTTATATGACGGTACTTCCTGATGACAGCCTGAGCCTTCCAAAGCTCCTTTTTGTTCCTCAGGCCGAAGGCCTTGACTACCTCTACTTCAGCGGCAATGCGGTCTGCCTGGAAGGGAGTGCGTGGCCTGCTGAATGTCTTCCTGTTCTTTCCTGGATATCCCATCGAAAACCACCTACTCCTTGACTGGCGCCGGAGTTGCTGCCGGTGCGCCTTCCTTCTTCCTGCTGACGCCTACAATGGCCCCTGTCCGTCCTGTGGACCTGGTCCTCTGACCGCGGACCCTCAGGCCCCGCTCATGTCTTATGCCCTTGTAGCTCCTGGACTTCTTCATTACATCCAGGTCTTCTCTCAGGGTCATATTGAGGTCCATGCCCATGACGTGCTTATCTTCGCCTGTGAGGAAGTCCTCGCGCCTGTTCCTCATCCACACAGGCAGGGCTACGTTTGCCTCTTCAACGGCCTTCTTAAGAGCCTCTATCTGATCATCGGGCAAGAGACCAAGAGTAGCACTTGGGTCCACGCCCGCGTTCCTGGTAAATATGAAAGCACAGCGGCGGCCCACTCCCTTGAGTCCGGTCAGAGCCATCTGTACCTGCTTCTTTCCTTCCAGGTCGGTATTGAGAATGCGAACTATGTGCTTAAGCTGTTCGTCTTCTTTCTTCTTCTTCTCATCTACTTTCTTGGCCTTCTCGGCCTTTTCAGGCTTTTCTGCCTTTTCTTTTGCCAATTAATTCCTCCAGATGTCTGGTTTTACCCAGAGAACACTCTGGAGCAGCCCCGGAGAGTCTCCGGCGCCGCCCAATCACCACATAGTGGGGCGAATGTCCATTGAGTCCAGATTATTCATTCACTCCACCTACATAAGATTTGCCCTTTCTATTCTGCTGCATCAGCTCAGGGTGATGCTCGCCCCAATGCCTGCCATCTTCTCGAAGAACCCGGGATAGGATACGTCCACAGATTCTGCAGTGTCGATCCTGGTCCCGCCTGCAACTAGGCCCGCTATGGCCAGAGCCATGACTATCCTGTGGTCATCATACCCGTGAACCTCGGCACCGTGCAGCTTTCCTCCTGAGATCTCCAGCCCGTCAGGACGCTCCTTAATGTCTGCCCCCATCTTGGAGAGCTCCACAGCCATCGCATGCAGCCTGTCAGTCTCCTTATGCCTGACATGCTCGGCATTCCTGACAACGGTCCTGCCCCTGGCTACAGCTCCCAATACGGCAATGGTTGGCACAAGGTCGGGAGTCATGCTGGCATCTATATCAATTCCATGAAGCTCTTTGCCCTCAATCCTGAGGACTCCCTCTTCCTTATTCCAGGATATCTCAGCGCCCATACGCCGGAGTATATCTATGATTGCCGAGTCTCCCTGGCGAGATGGTAGTATCCCATTTACAGAGACCCGGGAGCCGGTGATGGCAGCGGCTGCTAGCGGGTACGAGGCAGATGAGAAGTCGCCTGGAATGGTGAAACTCTGGAGGTTATAGGACTGGCCTCCGTCCATAGAGAACTCCTGGGCCGAATCCTCTATGACCGCACCTGCCTCTCTGAGCATGTCCAGGGTGATTTCTGCGTAAGGCCTGGACTTAAGCTCTCCCTGGATCTTTATGACCGTATGGCCTTCAGCTAGAGGGCAGGCTATGAGAAGGGCTGAGAGGAACTGGGAGCTGACGCTGCCGTCCAGATTGGCTACTCCCCCTTTCATCTTTCCCTGAATCACAAGAGGCGCTTTTTTGTTGCCCTTTATGGAGAACGCCCTGGCTCCGAGGTCGTTTAGCGCGCTCAGCAACGGGCCATTTGGCCGGCTCCTGATTGAGCTGTCGCCCGTGAGTACAGCCCCATCAGTTAGGGCAGCCACCGCTGACGAGAAGCGGAGCGTCGTTCCTGAATTGAGGACATTGATGACATCATCAGGGGTGTTGGGTCTGCCCGACACTCCTTCGATCTGAATGTCGCCATCAATGTCAACCTTTGCGCCAAAGGCCTGTGAGGCAGCTATGGTGGCCCTGGTATCTGCAGAAATGAGAGGCCTCCTGACCATGCCGCCGGGACCAAGTGCGGTGATGAGGATCGCCCTGTGGGTGTAGCTCTTGGAGGGCGGGGCAGAGACCTCGCCAGAGACGACTGATTTTTCTACCGAGGCTATCATGGCTGAGAGAGATGGATAAGGGGGTATAAGAACTGTGTGCTATGACATGTCTTGTCATGCCAGTATATGATGCATAACAAGCTAAGGCATGAGCTGCATCCAAAAGCAGCCAGGCATTAATCTAACATTTTCAACTGGAGATGATCGCAGCTTGGGCGTGGGAGATCTCACTGGCCAGAGCCTCGATATCGCTCACCGATAGCTTCTCAGGCCGCTCTTCCAGCAGGGATGGATCGAGGTGGGATTGGACCTCCTTGGATATGCCCGCCGCAGCCAGAGCCCGCTTGACCTTCTTCCTTCGATTGCCAAATAGGGCGGTCACCAATCTCATGAAGAAGTCATCATCCACTACTTCTTGGCTGTGCCTGGGCCAGAGCCTGACTATGGCCGAGTCCACATGAGGCTCAGGCCTGAATGCGGATCTTGGCACATACTCCACGATCTCAGCCCTGGCATAGTGGGCAGTGATCACAGATAGCCTGCCATAATCGGGGGTCCCAGGTCCTGCTACCATCTTCATGGCGAACTCCTTCTGGTACATGAGCACTGCCAGGTCGAAGGGCCTTGG
>DATMZB010000414.1:0-3462 GCA_035560655.1 Methanotrichaceae archaeon
TTCTGGTGATGAGGTATACGCTTTTTAACATTTTAAACTAATGACAATCTGTTGAGTGACGCAAAAGTTAAGTATCAATATCTAAAATTAGCAAACGCTTTCAAATCATTCCTGAAAGGAGGGACGAATGTGCATAATACAGGATTACTAATCTTTGCGCTTCTGGGAGCCTTATTCATATCAGGGGTCCAGGGCATCGAGCTGAGCGTCACAGCGGGAAACGGCGGAGGCACGGCCGCATCCGGCGGGCTGGACTTGAGCGCGCCGACTGACGGGCAGGTAAACAGCATCACCACAATCTCGTTTGGAGACTCTGTTGGCCTCTCTCAGGCGGTCATCGGATCCGGCAACCTGTCCGAGGAGCACGTGGCCAGGAGCCTGAGCGCCGGAGCATGTGCCAGAGTAGGGGCAAATGTCGTGAATGCTGATGAATACGATTATGCTTATACAGTTCATCCAGCAGAAGGCGACCCGGATGACGGCTATGCCCATGCTGGAGAGACCCTGTCTGCGAACAGGGCAGATGCAATATATGCCTATGCTCAGGCAAATAATTCTGATAGCCTGGCCTACACGGATATGTATGCTGAAGGTGCAGGCAAAAGCGCCTCTGTTAATGGCTATCAGAACTCGGCTGATGCCAGCGCCGCGAGCTCTGCAACGTCTCAAAAGGCAGACTCGATTATTGGCGACAGCTACTTCCATCAGGAGGCTAAAAGCTCCTGGATCAGATCTGCTGGAATATCCGAGCTCATTGAGCAATCAAGCGCGTTCTCTGCCATGACGGCATATTCAGGGTCGATCAATGATTACTCCGACTCGGAGATTGCGAGCCCCGCCTGTGATGCCGTTACAAGAAATGTGGGCCTGGCCATGGGCGATCTGGCCATATTTGAACCCAGCGCTTTAAGCACTGTCAGGAATGCTTCTGGGGTTTTGTTGAACACGAGTGCCGTCAATACAGCCGCACGAGTTGATTCAGGCATTGTAAGAAATTACTCTGAAACCTCTATTGCAGCTAACGGCACCGCTGAGACTGAGGTTGGCCTGCGTGTAAGAGGGTCCTCTGCGGATATCAGGACCTGTGCTCAAAACAACAAGCCCGCATGGGAAGGCGATACCAACTCAAGCGGAATGGAAATACCGACCTGCCTGGGCTTTGGCGAGTTCGAGGTAAAAGCCAGCAATCTGTTCAGGGAATCGAGCTACAGCGTCACGGCCGCATCTACACCAGATGATATCATTATCAAGCCATTGCTGCCTTCAGGGACCAAGACTGCGATCATACTTGAGCCATACAACCACATTGCCGTAGATGGGGCTAAGACCACAGACCTCAGAGGCACGGTCTTCAGGACTCTTGTGGACAGCAACTATGCAGTCCTGCGCTACACAGACTCTGCTGTCACAAAATCCAAGTACAGTGCGTTTGACGACTACAACATAGCCCTGACTATAACCCATATGAGCCCAACCGGCCTTGATCTGAGCACAAGGAAGGATAATTCTTCCATAAACGACGAGGTGACGGCAAGTGAGCTCAAGAGCTGGTACGCGAGTCCACCGGGTCACTCTTTTGTCATACTCGCCGGGTGCGACAGCTTTGGCGGGTACAATGCGGGCACCACCCTAAAGCCCTCTCCACTGGCAAACGCACTTGGAAATGCAAGCCTGCGGGCTGGATTTACTGAGTCCACTGGGATGCTCTGGACAGCCACGTATATGGCTGACCTCTTCACGAATATGGCCCAGGGAATGACTGCAAAAGACGCAAATCTCGCAGCTTACGATAAGAATGCAGATCTATATGGTCCAGATAAAGGCAATGCCAAACTCTGGCTGTCTGGAGACGCCAGCTTCACACTTTAGCCATAACAGGATAGCTTAGAGCCAGGCTATCCACAATTTTTTCCGGCCCGGAGGCTCGTGAGTACTCAGGTGGACGTCTGAGGAATAGATCTCTTTTTGTGTAGAGGACCTTAAATATCTGGCAGATGATGAGATCGCCATGTGCACGCCTGATCCTGAAGCTAGCTGCGTCTTCTGCGATATAATCGAGGGCCGGGCAGAGGGCCATGTCATCTATGAGGATGAGCTCTGCATTGGAATTCTGGATATCAATCCATTCTCCAGGGGCCACTGCCTGGTCATACCAAGGAGGCACGTTCCCTGGTGGCACGATATGACAGAGGAGGATACGGCCGCAGTCTTCCAGGCTGCCAGGACAATCTCGGCCAGGATCATGAGGGCATTTCAGCCTGACTTCGTATGCATGTATGCTCGCGGGAGGAGAATTCCTCACACTCACATCTTCCTCGTGCCCACTTACAAGGGCGATCCAGTAGACAGGTTCTTCAATGCCCTGGAGGGGTTCCAGGAATCGCCATCTGAGCTGGCCATGCTCAAAGAGGATAGATCTATGAAAGAGACAGCCGAGGCACTGAGGTCCGCCTGATCGGATTAAAAAATATTGAAGCTTGAAATATCGGTGTTGAGGCATGAAACGCTTGCTATCATGCTATAGTATCTGCTTTATGTCATAACCAAGATCCTTGAACTCAGAGTTCAGGAACTCGGCCTTTTCTATCCTCACCTGGACCACATTCATCTCTATTGCCAGGGCATCAATTCTCTCCTCGGCCACGCCTTTGAGGGATAGAGCAGTCTTATAGGCCTGGCTGCCTCTTCCGGATATAGATGCCTTTCCCGTAATCTGGATGCCGCCCAGGTTAGCCATGCTCTCATAGCTGTTGTAGACTGCCAGAGATACGTTCTCATTCATGAGGATGTGGGCGAATTTCTCCCCGCCCTCGGTTATGATGTAGATGAACCCGTCCTGATAAGAGTATTCCAGGGGCGTGGACCTGATCCAGTTTGAATGGCCTGTGGCCAGGGCACAGGTGTTGTGGGATAGAAGGAACTTTTCTACCAAGGGCTTCAGGTCATCCCTTGGCATCTTCTTTCCCTTGCCGTCCTTGTACCTCTTGATCTCCAGGGCATAATCCACTACCTCACCTTTATCGAAGTCATCCCTGTCCTGCAGCGGGTATCCAGTCAGGACAGAGAATGCCTTCATCTGTTGCAGGTCTTCGTTCCTCAGGCCGGCTATCTTCAGCCTGCCTTTAAGCACCCTTGAGCCGATGATCCTTCCGCCTACCAGGCCTTTCAGATCGCTTACGGCCTTCCATCCCTCATCCAGGTCCAGGCATGTGCAGAACAGGGCCACATCCTTATCTTTGAGCCAGCCAGCATTCTTTCTGGCAAAGCTGGCAATGCTTTGCTCTATGGCACCCCCGTAAACAGGAGACCCTATCACAAACAGGTCGAAGTCTCTGTACTCATCCTTGAAATCCCTGACTTTACAGCTCCTGGCCGGGCCGAGCACCAGTGAGATCATTCCGGCAGCCTCCTCAGTGGAGCCGTACCGGCTCTCGTAGACTATGAGCGACCTCTGCATGAAAT